>JAPPPC010000718.1 GCA_028817685.1 Rhodospirillaceae bacterium | reverse complement strand
CGGCTAGCCGAGCTGAACGTTAAACACCGGCTGCTTGCCCGCGACGTCAGAATGATCGACATGCGGCTGCCAAACAGACTCTTGATCCGTCCAGGTGTTCTCGGCTCACAAACAACACGCGCGAAAGGGCAAAGGACATAAGAATGACTGGCTATATGACATTCTTGAGTAGGAGGGTCGCCCGATGAACAAGACCAGAACGGGTTTAATTGCGGCTCTTGATATCGGCAGTTCGAAAATCTGCTGTTTGCTGGCCCATCCTCTGAATAATGGAGGCATCCGCGTTATCGGCACCGGACACCATGCATCTAAAGGCGTTCGGGGCGGCGCCGTTATCGATATGGATGCCGCCCAAAATGCTACCTTAACCGCTGTAAGCGCCGCAGAAGAACTGGCTGGAGAGCGTATTCGGGAAGTTGTCGTCAATGTATCGGGCGGCAATCTATCCTCCGAAACATATAACGTTGAGCTGGCAATTTCGGGGCGTGAAATCAACGAAACCGATATGCGCAAGGCTTTGGCGCAGGGAAACGGGATCCAGCACGACGCCGACCGCGAAGTCCTGCACTGTCTGCCAGTCGGCTATTCACTAGATTCTACACGCGGCATCCGTGATCCGCGGGGTATGTTTGCCGAAACGCTCGGCGTTGACATCAACGTGATCTCTGCGCGTACCGCAACACTCCGAAACCTCTCGAACTGCCTGGGACGCTGTCATCTCGATATCGAAATCGCGGTCGCGGCCCCTTACGCGTCGGGTCTGGCTTGCCTGGTTGAAGATGAGATCGATTTGGGTGTTACCATCGTCGATATGGGTGGCGGCACGACCACTATCGCCGTTTTTTATGACGGCGAAGTCATCCACGCGGATTCTATCCCTGTCGGTGGCCAACATGTCACGAGCGATATCGCTCGCGGGCTTTCTACCTCTTTGGCCCACGCCGAACGAATGAAGACGTTATATGGCAGCGCCATTCCGTCGCCATCGGATGAACGCGAACTCATCGATGTGCCTCTTATTGGCGAAGAAAACACTAATCAACAAAATCACGTGCCGCGTTCTCTGCTGAACGGCATCATTCGACCGCGCATGGAAGAGACATTCGAACTTGTGCGCAGCCGTCTTGAAGTAGCAGGCATGGACAGAATCTCCGGCCGCAGGCTGGTCCTCACAGGTGGTGCCAGTCAATTACAAGGCACACGCGAACTCGCAACGCTTGTTCTTGAAAAACAGGTCCGCATGGGGCGCCCCATGCGAATTAACGGACTTGCTGAGGCAACAAGTGGGCCCGCGTTTTCGACATCTGCCGGCCTGCTGCGCTTTGCTGCCGAACGGCAATCCGACGTTCGTGACCAACTTGATGCCATCCCAACCGGGGTTGGCGGACGCTTTTCCCGTATCGGCCACTGGCTAATAGAGAATTTCTAATGACACCACCCGACTCTACCACTTCACCACCAACCACTACCTGTCGCTGCGCAGCTGCGGCAATTCCCTGTAACAGCCCAATGTATGTATGGAGGCTCGCATGACCATCAACTTCACAACTCCCGAAACAGACGACCATTTAAAACCCCGCATTACCGTCGTTGGATGTGGCGGCGCGGGCGGTAACGCCGTCAACAACATGATTAGCAAGCAGCTCGAAGGCGTAGAGTTCGTTGTCGCGAACACAGATGCTCAGGCACTTGCTCAATCTCTCGCGGATCGCCGCGTGCAGCTTGGTCGCGCAATCACCCATGGGCTGGGCGCAGGCTCTCGACCCGATATGGGCCGCGCAGCCGCCGAGGAAGCCATGGAAGACATTGGGCAGATACTCAATGGTTCACACATGGTGTTTATCGCCGCCGGTATGGGCGGCGGCACCGGAACCGGGGCCGCACCTGTCATTGCGCGCCTGGCCCGTGAACAGGGCATGCTCACGGTCGGTGTTGTCACCAAACCGTTTCAGTTCGAGGGATCGAACCGGATGCGGATTGCGGATGCTGGAATCGAGGAAATGCAACAATTCGTCGATACGCTGATCGTGATCCCCAATCAGAACCTATTCCTAAGTTCTAAA
>JAPPPC010000787.1:1816-9047 GCA_028817685.1 Rhodospirillaceae bacterium | reverse complement strand
TTGATGTTTTTGGGCGACGAGCCGCTGCTGGGCTTGATGTTTGTTACCTGTTCCTGGCCCTTACGGAGCATATCCTCGATATCGGGTGGCGGGCGTCCGCCACCGCCGCCGGCGCCACCGCCGCCGCCACCCCCGCCCCAAGGGCCCTGTCCGTTACCGCCACCACCAGGTTGATTCGACCAAGGCATCAGCTCGTCTTCCTTTAAATTCCGGCGTTTATGCTTTAATCCACAGTGCGCTTTAAGTACCGTACTTTTCTTGCCGCGGCACCATCACATATAAGACAAGCACACATATAGGGCAGCACCCTACGTGGCGCAAACCCCCTTAACGGCAATCGCCCATATAGTTACGGAGACAAAGACATGGCCTCGGTGAGCGAAGAACAGGTCCTAAACGCGCTGAAATCGGTCAGCCATCCGGATACGGATCAGGACATCGTGTCGATGGGCATGGTATCCGGGCTTGTCGTCAAGGACGGCAATGTCGGGTTTTCCCTGGAAATCGACCCGCGGCAGGCGCAGGCATTCGAACCGTTGCGCCAGGAAGCAGAGGAGGCCGTCGATGGCATTCCCGGCGTCCTTTCGGTAACCGCCGTCCTTACCGCGCACAAACAAGCGTCCCAGCAGCAAGCGGGCCCGCAACAAGGCGGGCCGCAACAGGGTGGACCGCAGCAGGCGCGGACCAAACAGGAGGTGCCGGGCATTAAGCACATTGTCGCTGTCGCCTCCGGCAAAGGCGGCGTCGGTAAATCGACGGTCGCGACGAATCTGGCACTGGCCCTGAAAGCGTCCGGCCGCACTGCCGGCATCCTCGACGCCGACATATACGGACCGTCTCAACCGCGCATGATGGGAATCACCGGCCGGCCCGAGAGTCCGGACGGAGAGCGGCTTGAGGCGATGGAGAATTTCGGCGTCAAAGTCATGTCGATGGGCTTCCTGGTGCCGGAGGATACGCCCATGATCTGGCGCGGCCCGATGGTGATGAGCGCGCTGCAGCAGCTCATGCGGGACGTCAATTGGGGCGAGCTCGACGTCATGATCGTCGACATGCCGCCCGGCACCGGCGATGCGCAGTTGAGCATGGCGCAAGATGTGCCGCTTGCCGGCGCGGTCATCGTCTCCACACCGCAAGACATCGCCCTGCTGGACGCGCGCAAGGGCCTCAACATGTTCCGTAAGGTCGAAGTCCCGGTTCTGGGCATCGTCGAAAATATGAGCTACTTCGCCTGCCCGCATTGCGGCGAGCGCACGGACATTTTCGGCCATGGCGGCGCGCGCGAAGAAGCCGACCGGCTGGGCGTGGATTTTCTTGGCGAAATTCCTCTTCATTTGTCCATTCGGGAAACCTCCGATGGCGGAAACCCGATCGTCGCGAGCGACCCCGATAACGCGCACAGCCAGGCATTCCGGGCGATCGGCGATCGGATTTGGGATAAATTGAGCGGTGCCGGCGCCGGTCGCGCGATGCCGAACATCGTCATGCAATAGGAGCGGCGCGCTGCTTCGACCGCTGGCAATTCTGGTCGTGCTGCTGCAGATGGTTGGGATCGCGGTAGCACAGGACAGGCCGCATGAAGCCCTCGATTTGATCAACGGGTTCCGCGCGCAGCATGGGCTGGCCCCGCTGCGTATGGAAGCGCGGCTCGCGCTATTGGCGCGCGATCAGGCGTGGGACATGCTGGCGCGGCGGCGGCTCGATTCGCGCAATGCCGCCGGCCTCACCCTGGAAGCGAGACTGCGCCGCGCCGGATACGCCTACCGGCAAGCGGCCCAGCAGGTCGCAATGGGGTATCCGGACGGGCAGGCCGTGATCGCAATGTGGATGGGCCGGCGCGACAGCCGCGAACTCCTGCTGAATCGGAACTTGAGGGAAGCGGGTATCGGCTACGCGGCGCGCGGCAACGAGGCGCTCGACCATTTTTGGGTGATCACCCTGGCCGATCCAACCGGGCCAGTCGGCGGCAATTGGCAACGCGAAATCCTACGGCATGTAAACCAATATCGCGCCCGCAACCGGCTGCCGTCACTGAGCTTGAACGCCGCGTTGAATATCGCCGCGCAACGCCACTCGGATGACATGGCGACGCGGGACTACTTCGACCATGTTACCCCCAATGGCCGTACCGTCGGCGAACGCGCCACGCGCGCCGGATACCGCTGGCAAACGATCCTGGAAAATCTCGCAGCCGGCCAGGAAAGCCCGCGCGAGGTCGTCGAAGGCTGGATCAAATCACCGCCGCACCGCAAGGCGATGCTGGCCCCCGATATCGAAGATGCCGGTGTCGGCTACACCTTCCTGGCGCAGGATGGCGGTGTCGTCCGCAGCTATCACTACTGGACCTTGAATATGGGCCGGAGACGCTAGCTCGGCTTCAGCTTGCCGGCACCGGCGTGGACAAAACCGAAAAAAGAAGGGCCGCCCCGAGAGGCGGCCCTTCCATTGTCTGACCTCGGTACTGTCATGCCCGGGTCGGAAACCGTCGCATCAGGCGAAGCAACTCCGCACGGTGGCGACGATCCAGCTCCGAACGACCGTAGGCCGTAGATGACAATGAGACACTGGATCACCTCCTTTCCGTTGTTGAGAACACACGCCAATATGGCGCGTAACGCGCTGCACAACAAGCATTATTCGGAGGATATCAGTCGTCGCCGAAGAGGTTGTTCAAGGGCAGCGACAAAACCAAGGTCAAGGTCTCGGTACCCGGGTTGTTGTCACTGATCGAGGCGTTCGAAATATGGTGGAAGGCGACGCCGAGCCGCGTCCTGCTGTCGAACCGGTAGGCCAATTCGACCCCGGACCGGAATTCGATCACCGAGCCGAGATCCTTGCCATCGCCATCGGAATACAGGCCGACCGCCACATTGGGCGTGAAAACGAACCGGCGGCCGAAATAAATGTCCAGCATAAAGCCGGCATAGCCATAGATGGCCGCGTCGGTCGTCGCCATCACGCCGCCGAACGGTTTAACGTACCAGTCGTCCCAGCCTGAGCGATACTCGATGTTGAGCTGTCCGGCTGTTTCGTTGTCGTTCACGTCGTAACCACCGACATGGAACGCGATAAAGGACGGGTCGTCGCCGGCCTGCGCCGGTGCCGCGACAAACATCGCCAGCGCCGCGAACACCCCCCAAATGCAATATTGAATTCGCGATTTCTGCATGATCGCTCCCCCTGGGGGGCTAATTAATACGATCCAACCCGGTCTGGGCAACCCATTCCTTCAGGTCACGGTTCAATCGATTTGAACCTTTCCGTCGCCTGGACAAGCGCTTTCCGGATTCCCGGTTCCATCGCCGAATGGCCGGCGTCGGGGACGATCACGTAATCCGCTTCCGGCCAGGCGCGCGACAGCGCATCGGCCGATTCCAGGGGGCAGACCATATCGTAGCGGCCCTGCACGATGACGCCTGGGACGTGGCGGAACCGTTCGACACCGTTCAGCAAATGGTCTTCCGGCATGAACAGGTCGTTGACGAAGTAATGCGCTTCGATGCGGGCCAATCCGAGCGATTTCGCCGAATCCGCAAAGGAGGACGCGGCATCGGCACTCGGCAGCAAGGTTGAGCAAGCGCCCTCGTACTGGGCCCAGATCTTCGCCGCCGGCAGATGAATGTCCGGGTCCGCATCGACGAGGCGGCGATGGTAATTGGTCAGCAAATCGTGCTGTTCGGCCTCGGGCAAATACTCGGAAAACCGCCGCCAGGCTTCCGGAAAGACGCGGCGCATACCCGTCATGAACCAGTCGACTTCCGGACGGCGGCACAGGAAAATGCCGCGCAGGACCAGCCCGCGGCAACGTTCCGGATGGGCGATCGCGTAGGCGAGAACCAGGCTGGAGCCCCAAGAGCCGCCGAAGAGAAACCAGGAGTCGAGGCCCAGCCGCTCTCGCAACGCCTCCATATCGGCGACCAAATGGTCAGTGGTGTTGTTCGTCAGATCGCCCAGCGGTTTCGATCGTCCGGCACCGCGTTGGTCGGCGACGATGATGCGATAGTGCGCCGGATCGAAAAACCGCCGATGTGCCGGCGTCGCGCCGGCACCCGGCCCGCCATGGACAAACAGGATAGGGGCGCCCTTCGGATTACCGGATTGCTCCCAATACAAATCGTGCGGCGGATCGACGTCCAGCCGCCCACGCTCGTAAGGCTCCACATCCGGGAAGAGATCTCTCCGGGTCATTCTGCAATCCAACAAACGGAAATAATTGGCCCCCGCGGGCCGTGCGAAATCTGGTATTAGACTGCGCCGTCACCAATTGCAAATGGCAGCAGATGCATCGTTTCCACGCGCTCCTTGTCGTCTTTGTCCTGGTCCTGTGCCTGCCGGCGACGGCGGATACGCTGACGACGGCCGGAAGCGGCAAAGTCGTCGAAATCGTCGATGGCGACACGCTGATCCTGCAGGACGGGCGCGAAGTCCGCCTCGTGGGTATCCAGGCGCCGAAGCTCCCGCTCGGACGCCGGAATTTCAAGACCTGGCCGCTGGCCGATGAGGCGAAATCGGCACTGCTCGCGCTCTCCCTGTACAAGACCGTGACCCTGTCCTACGGCGGCCGAAGGGTCGATCGCTACGACCGACAATTGGCGCATTTGCATGACGAAACGGGATCCTGGATCCAGGGCGAAATCCTGCGGCGCGGTATGGCGCGGGTATACAGTTTCAGGGACAACCGTGCCCAGGTCGCGGAGATGCTGGCGATCGAGCGAGAGGCCCGGCAGGCGAAGCGCGGAATCTGGCGGCACGCCTTCTACCAAGTTCGCCATGCCGATAACGCACAGCGCCATATCGGCAGCTTCCAACTGGTTGAAGGCACCGTGCGCGCCGTTGCCGTCCGGCGCAAATACACCTATTTGAATTTCGGCGCGAATTGGCGCGACGATTTCACCATCGCGATCCCGGCGAAGGCGCATCGCATGTTCAAAGAAAGCGGTTTGGATCCCGAGTCGCTGCAGGGCCGGAACGTTCGGGTCCGCGGTTGGATCAAGTCACGCAACGGGCCGATGATCGATGCGTCCCATCCGGAACAAATCGAAATCCTGCCATAACCACGCGTATTCGTGATCAGCGGGTCTTGTACCCTTGGCACCGCTCATCGATATTTGGAGAAAGCCTCCAGGGACCTGATACAGATGACCATTTCGCGACGACATTTTTGCGGTCTGACGGCCTGCGGTCTGGCCGCCGGATTGAGCGGCTGCGCGGTCAACCCGGCCACCGGCCAGCGCGACCTAATCCTGGTCAACCCCTCGGAGGAGAAGCAGATCGGGCTGCGCGAACACCCCAAAATCCTGGCCCAATTCGGGGGCGTCTATGACGATCCGAATACCGCCGGCTACGTCGCCAGCATCGGCGGCCGCCTGGCGGCGACGACGGAGACGCCCTCGCTCGGTTTCACCTTCACCTTGCTCGACAGCCCCATTGTGAACGCCTTCGCCCTGCCCGGCGGGTTCGTCTATATCTCGCGTGGCTTGATGGCTCTGGCCGGCGACGAGGCCGAACTGGCCGGCGTTCTGGGCCATGAGATCGGTCATGTGGTGGCCCGGCACTCCGCCCAGCGGCAAAGCCAGGCGATGCTGGCGCAGCTCGGGGTCGGATTGCTTGGCGCGGTTGGCGGACGCGAATCAACGCAGCTTGCCGGCACGGTTGCCGGCCTCTATCTGCGCGGCTACTCGCGCGACCAGGAGCTGGAAGCCGACATGCTGGGGGTGCGCTATCTGCGGCGCGCGGGCTACGACGTCAACGCCATGGCGACCTTCCTGGAGCGGATGCGCGCCAACTCCCGGTTGGAAGCACAGATTGCGGACCGATCGCCGGATCAGGTCGATCAGTTCGACATCACAGCGACCCATCCGCGGACGATCGACCGGGTCCAGCGCGCAGTTTCCCTGTCGGGCGGACAATCCGGCGGCCGCAGGCTGCGCAAATCATATCTCGACACGCTCAACGGCATGATCTTCGGCGACGGGCCGGAACAGGGCTATATTCTGGGGCAGCGCTTCGCGCACCCGAAGCTGCGGTTCGAGTTTTCCGTCCCCAACGGCTTCACGCTGCAGAACCGCCCCGATCAGGTAGTCGCCACCTCCAAGCGCGATAAGGCAGCGATTCTCTTCACCGCCGCGCGCAAGCCTTACCAGGGCAGAATGACCGGCTATCTGTCGAATGTCTGGGCCCGAGGGGCCGGGTTGAACGATCTGGAAGGCATTACTGTCAATGGCCTGGACGCGGCGACCGGCTGGGTGCGGTCGCGCGATGGCAAGACCGACCTCCGGCTTATTGCCATTCGCTTTTCAGCAAAAGAGATATACCGCTTCGTGTTCGTCGCCACGCCGTCGACCATGCGGCGCCTGTCGGAGCCCTTTCAGCGCACCACCTACAGTTTTCGCCGGCTGTCGCCCGCTCAGGCAAGGGCGCTCAGACCGAAACGGTTGCGGATCGTCAAGGTGTCGCCATCCGACTCGGTGGGCAATCTGAGCGCACGCATGGCATTCGACCGTTTCCGTCAGGAGCGCTTTGTCACGTTAAACGGACTTGGCGGCGCCAATTCGCTCTCATCGCGCCAGCTGGTGAAGCTGGTCGTGCAGACCTAGGCGTCACCGCACGGGCAAGACGTCAAAGGCAACACTGATCCGCGTGTCGTCCGTGTCATACGCGATGGTGCGGTGAAAGAAATAGCTGGGAAACAGCACCAGCAATCCCGGCTCCGGCCGGATCGCCCGCAGCGGCGGTTGCCAGGACCAATGAAACTCCTCGCTCGGCTGACCGAATTCGATCCATCCCGCCTTCTCGGCATTCGCATCGCCGACGATGTCCGGGACCCGGGCATAGTAGACGCCGCTCAACCAAGCGGAAGGGTGGATATGCGGTGCCTGATAGCCGCCTGCGCCCTGCAGCACGATTGACCAGGCGGTCAGCCGCCAACGCGACAAGGCATTGGCGACAAAAGGATGCGAAGGGTCCGCACCCAACCGGGTCCGGTAACGCATCACCGCATCGTCGACCATGGCACGGAAAGTGGCGGACGGTCCGGCGACGTCGCCAAGCAGTTCCCCGGTATGTTTGCCCCGGCGCGTCGCATGGCTCGCCGGGGCGTCAACCAGGGTCGGGTGCGCCAACACCTGTTCGGCCAGCGCCGCGTTGAACGATGCGATGTCGGCGAAGCCCCGCGGTGCGGCTTGCTTTTCTGGGAAGAGGAAGCGGTCGAAATCGACCAGCCGCGCGAACG
>JAPPPC010000787.1:0-1806 GCA_028817685.1 Rhodospirillaceae bacterium | reverse complement strand
TCGCCGCTTTCACCGAGCGCGATGGCCTTTGCTGCCAAGACACCTGAATCGCCAGGCTGACGCTGCAGGAAACGCTCGCACGCGGCCACGGCAGCGCCCGGGTCGCCCTGTTGAACCAAGACATCGGCGAGGTTGGTGACCGCATCGGGGTAGTCCGGATCCAATGCGGTCGCGTCGGCCAATGCCTTGGCGGCCTCCGGCAGCCGGCCAAGATGCTGGAGCGTCACGCCGTATCCCGATTGCGTCTGCGGATCGGCCGGATCAAGTCGAAGGGCTTGTTCATAACTTTCCGCCGCCGCTTCCAGCTCCCCAAGCGAGCGGAGAACGAAAGCCAGCCCG
Organism: Rhodospirillaceae bacterium; assembly: GCA_028817685.1. Classification (GTDB taxonomy): domain Bacteria; phylum Pseudomonadota; class Alphaproteobacteria; order UBA8366. Next base: position 1,467 of record JAPPPC010000787.1, on the reverse strand, counting down.
GCATGCGCCGGCGCATAGCCGGGCGCCGTCGCTATCGCCGCGCGGTAAGCTTCGACGGCTTCCTCCGGACGGCTGAGCTCATGCAGCGCCGTACCCCGGTTGTAATGAGCCCCCGCCGAATCAGGCGCCAATTCCGCTGAGCGGCTAAAATTGGCCAAGGCCGCGGTGAGCAATCCCTGCGCCTGGTTCACCACCCCCAAATTGAAGTGTGCTTCCGCATCGTCGGGAAAATGCGTTACCGCATCGTCGAGCAAACCGGTCGCCTTTGCGGGATCACCGCATTGAAAGGCCGCGATCGCACCGAGCTTCAGGAGCGTCGGGTGATGCGGCGCCTGCTTTCGGGCCGTATCGCATAGGGACATCGCATCCCGGGCCCGTCCGCCCTGCAGAAAACGCTGCGCCTGTGCAATGGTATCGGTCAGGTCTTCCGAACTCATGCCCTCTCAAACTCGCCTGCTGGGTTCCGCAGAGCGATTATACAGAAGAGCACGTTTCGTCGCGCCGGCCTTGTCAGGCTTCGACCAGCAAATCGTCCGGTGTTTCGATGTTGCGCGTGATGGTTTTGCGCATCTTGGTCATTGCGCGATGCTCAAGCTGTCGAACCCGCTCCTTGCTGACCCCCAGTTCGCGACCCAGCTCTTCAAGGGTTGCCCCCTGCTCACGCAGGCGTCGCCGCTTGATGATGATCTGTTCGCGGGGCGACAGTTCCGACAACGCATGGTCCAGCCATTCCGAGCGAACTTCGGTGTCGCGCAATGTCCGGACGATGGCTTCCGGGTTCGGGCGCGTATCGGCCAGAAAACCCTGCCAACTATCCTCGGAGCTTTCGGCAATCGTCGCATTCAGGGACTGATCGCTGCCGCTCATCCGATTTTCCATCGATTCGACTTCGTGATGCTTGACGCGAAGTTCACGCGCGATTTCGCTGCGGCCCTTCTCGTCGAGCCGGCCGCTTGCCGTGTCCGCAATTCGCGCCCGCAGGCGGCGTAGATTGAAGAACAATGTCTTCTGCGCCGCTGTCGTTCCGGTTCGCACGATCGACCAATTACGCAGGATGTAGTCCTGGATCGCCGACCGGATCCACCAGGTCGCATAAGTCGAAAACCGTACCTCGCGATCCGGGTCGAACTTCGCGGCGGCCTGAAGCAGTCCGATATTGCCTTCCTGCACGAGGTCCCCCATCGGCAGGCCGTAATTGCGGAACCGGGACGCCGTACTGATAACCAGCCTGGTGTAGGACAGGACCAACTTGTGCAGCGCGTCCTCGTCAGAGTCACCGCGCCAGCGCCGGGCCAGTTCGAATTCCACCTCCCGCTCCAGCATAGGCTGGCGCATGGACGTTCTGATGAATTTTAGGTTGGCCCTCTGTGTCTGTGGATCATCGATGTACGCCATGATGAACCCCGCTACCCTTTCTAAAAATCGTCTTATCCGATTAATTTAGTAAGGTATATCACGACCCAAAAT
>JAPPPC010000327.1 GCA_028817685.1 Rhodospirillaceae bacterium | reverse complement strand
GGACCTCGCAGCCGAAATTACCGTCGGTAGCTGGCCGGAACAGCCCGTCTTTGGGTGGCTTTCCGAAGCTGGCGGGATCGCCGCCCCGGAAATGCGGAGAACCTTCAATTGCGGAATAGGAATGGCGGTAATCGTCGATCCAGACGCCTCAGCCGACATTCGCAATGCGTGCGAGTCCCAAGGTGAAACCGTTTTCGAAATCGGTCGGGTCGCCGCACGCGGATCCGGGCAAGCCGTGCGTTTTAAGGAGGCAACGTAGACTCCATGCTCCGTGTGGCGGTGTTGTTGTCCGGCAGGGGTTCAAACCTTCAAGCGTTGATCGATGCCTGCGGTGCACCCGATTTCCCGGCTGAAATTATCCACGTCATCTCGAACAATCCCGATGCGGTGGGACTGTTGCGCGCGCAGGACGCCGGGATCGAAACATCGGTCCTGAATCATCGCGAATATGAAACGCGAGAGGCTTTCGATACCGAGGTAACGAGGGTTCTCGAAGACGCGAACGCCGAATTGGTCTGCCTCGCCGGCTTTATGCGAATCCTGACAGAAGGCTTCGTCTCACACTGGACAGACAGGCTGCTGAATATCCACCCCTCGCTGCTGCCGTCGTTCAAGGGCCTCGACGCGCAGCAGCAAGCGTTGGATGCAGGCGTCAAACTCGCCGGATGCAGCGTCCATTTTGTACGTCCGGGGGTCGATGAAGGGCCGATTATCGCGCAAGCTGCCGTCCCGGTGTTGGACGATGATGACGCGAAGGCGCTGTCGGCGCGGATCCTGGCCCTGGAACATCGGCTCTACCCCCGCGTTGTCCGGTTGATCGCCGAAGGACGCGTCACCGTTGTTGACGAGCGGGTTACCATAAGCGACAGCCAAGCGCCCACAGGGGCCCTTTCGAACCCGTCGCGGGACTAGCTTGTCAAATTTGCCGCGACGGTTTACCTAAAGGACGAATTCATTCACGCGAGCTATTTTCGGAGACCCTGCAATGCACAAATTGGCATTCCAAGACGCCCCTCAAGAGAATCTTCAGACTTGGAGCCGGGTTGTGAAGTTGCTGGCCTATGGATCGGCAGCCACCGCCATCCTGCTGCTGATTATGGCGGCGACTCTGCTTTAGAAAGCGGGCGCAGCTAGCCGACGATTTCCGTCTGGCTGAAAAAATACGCGATTTCCTCCGCCGCGGTTTCCGGCGCGTCCGAGCCGTGAACTGAGTTGGCCTCGACCGACTCGGCAAAATCCTTGCGGATTGTGCCGTCCGCCGCATCGGCGGGGTTCGTTGCGCCCATGACCTCTCTATTTTTGGCGATCGCGCCCTCTCCTTCGAGAACCTGCACGACGACAGGTCCTGACGTCATGAACGCGCAGAGATCGGAATAGAACGGACGTTCCTTGTGCACGGCGTAAAACTGTTCTGCCTGTGCCAGGCTCAACTGAAGCCGCTTTTGAGCGATGATGCGAAGACCTGCCGCCTCGAACCGTGCGTTGATGCTGCCCGTCAGATTGCGGCGCGTGGCGTCCGGTTTGATGATCGACAAGGTACGTTCGATAGCCATTGATTGATTTCCTTTAATGCGCCCGTAGCGAAAAGATGCGGGGTTATAGACGGGGCCGCAGAGCCGGGCAAGCGCTCTGTTTGTCGACACTTCCAGCAATGAAAATCGCACTTCGAATATTCCGTCGGCGAAAACCCATTTTCGTATGAGTACTCCGCTTTAACTAAGCTGGTGTTGTGTTCCAGTTAGTCGACCATCGATTTTATTTAAATTGGGAGCAATCGTTACGTTTCGTTAACGCTGCACTGTTACCGATGCGCCTGATTACGTTGTTGCCTGGGCGACCGGGCGCCCTGGTTGAACTGAACTAAGGAGCCAGAAGATGGCATCTGTAGCACGCAAGAAAACCACCACAGCGCGGAAACCGCGCACTGTGGCGAAACGCCGCCCGACCGCGCGCACCACGGGAACACGGGCTCGGGCCACGACCGCACGGAAAACGACCGTCCGTCGGCCGGCCGTGAAGAAAACGGCGACCAAGAAGCCGGCGGCCAAAAAGACGGTCGCTCGCAAGACCG
>JAPPPC010000323.1:7606-9071 GCA_028817685.1 Rhodospirillaceae bacterium | reverse complement strand
GTCCTGTACGAGGAGCTGGGCCGCGGCCCGGTACCCGGGCCCTTCTTCTCCTCCGGTGTCCTAGGCGCGCTTACCGTGATGAACACCGCGACCGAGGCGCAAAAGGGCGCCTGGCTGCCGGAAATCGCAACCGGCGACCGCATCGTGGCGCTGGCCGTCACCGAAAAACGTTACGGCTGGTCGCCGAGCCATGTGTCGATGAAAGCGGAATCAGCAGATGGCAGCTACGTGCTGAACGGCACCAAACTGTTCGTGCATGATGCGGCAAGCGCAACCGACTTACTGGTCATGGCGCGCACCGAGACCGGCCCGTCTTTGCTGCGGGTTGATGCGAAGGCACCTGGTGTGGCCATCCGCGTTCTGCCCGGCTTCCTCAGCGGCGTGACGGAGGTGACCTTCGAGAACGTTTCGGGCGAATTACTCGGCACTGAGGGCGCTGCTTGGTCGGGTTTTGACACAGCATTGCGGAGCGCCATCCCGATCCTCTGCGCGTACAAGGTCGGTGCCTGTCAGGCCTTATTCGAGCTGTCCGTCGAATATTCCCGCGAGCGCACCCAGTTCGGCCAGCCGATCGGCAAATTTCAAAGGGTGCAGGACCACATCATCCACATCGTGAATTTTCTCGATGCCGCCCGTTGGCCGACCTATGAGGCGTTGTGGAAACTCGATACCGGCCAGGACGCAGCCAGCAGCGTGCATATGGCCAAGGCGCTGGCTTCGGACGGTTATCTGCGCGCCTGCGACTACACCCATGAGGTGCATGCCGGTATCGGCGTGATGCGTGAATACGGTTTGACCCTGCATACCAAAATGTCTCGGTCACTCTATCACTGCCTCGGCGCGCCGAAACATCACCGCAAACGCATGGAACACGCGCTCGGCCTGGTGCCGGCGTAGAGAGAGCCCCGAACGATGACCAACCAAACGCCGCTTTCCACCCTCGCCGGCATCCTCGACACGGTCGGGTTCGACACAATTCCCGCGGACCACGTCACCTTCACCGGTGCAGACCCGATCTTGCCATCCAATTTCCTGCTCGGCACGGCCGGCGCGGCGTCGATCGCGGCCTGTGGATTGGCCGCTGCCGACCTATGGGAACTGCGCACCGGGCGACGTCAGGATGTCGGCATGGACGTCCGGACGGGCGCTATCGCGATGCGCTGCGCCCGATACACGCGCAAATTAGGCGGCGAAGCGTCGAACGGCATGGCCGATATCTCCGACTTCTACCAATGTGGCGACGGGCGTTGGGTCCAGTTGCATTGCAATTTTCCGCATCATCGCGACGGCGCGCTGAAAATTCTCGGCTGCGACGCCACCAAGGAAGCCGTCACGACGGCTGTCAAGGATTGGGACGCCGCGAAGCTGGAGGCGACCCTGGTCGCCGCCGGCATGTGCTGCACCATGACCCGCACGGCCGCTGAGTGGGAGGCGTCGGAACACGCCGCTGCAGTCGACGCGCTGC
>JAPPPC010000323.1:0-7596 GCA_028817685.1 Rhodospirillaceae bacterium | reverse complement strand
CCGCTGATGGAAATCACCCGCATCGGTGATAGCGACCCGGAACCGTTGCCGGACGGCGACAGGCCGCTCGCCGGCATCCGCGCGCTCGACCTCACCCGCGTGCTGGCCGGCCCAACCTGCGGCCGAACCTTGGCCGAGCACGGTGCGGACGTGATGCGGATCAGCGGGCCTCATCTGCCCTTCCACCCGGCACTCGTCATGGATACGGGGCATGGCAAGCTGGCCGCCCATGTCGATCTGCGCGACGAGACGGGGCGCGACACACTTCGTGCATTGGTTCGCGACGGTGACATCTTCACGCAGGGCTACCGGCCCGACACGCTGGCCGCCCGCGGCTTCGGACCCAACGATCTCGCGGCGATCCGGCCGGGCATCGTCTATGTCTCGCTCTGCGCCTATGGCCGGTCGGGACCGTGGCGTGACCGGCGAGGCTTCGACACGCTAGTACAGAACGCCACCGGCATCTGCGATGAGCAAGGCGGCGACCGGCCGTGGCACCTTCCGGTCTCCCTACTAGACTATGCCAGCGGCTATCTGATGGCCTTCGGCGCCATGACCGCACTCGGCCGCCGCGCACGTGAAGGCGGCAGCTACCACGTTCAGGTCTCGCTGGTTCAAACCGCACATTGGTTGAAAGGATTGGGCCGGGTCGATACCGCCGCCGACGCGCTGTCGCTGCCGGATCCAAATGCGGAGGACGTTGCCGACTTGCTGCTGCGCAGCAACACGCCCTTCGGTGAGTTGGAACATCTGGCGCCCGCGGTTCAGCTTTCCGAAACGGCGCCGCATTGGGCTCGCCCGGTCGTGCCGCTGGGGACGCACGAGCCGGTCTGGCCAGCGTAGAGGACCGATCATGACGGAACAGCAACTACGCCCTACCGTCATGGCCACCCGGCATGTTGTCGCCTCTGGCCATTACCTGTCCGCGCAAACTGGCTTCCAGATCCTCGAAGCAGGCGGCAACGCCATCGATGCCGGCGTCGCAACCGGTCTCGCCACCTGCGTTCTGGAAAGCGAATTCGTCGGGTTCAGCGGCGTCGCGCCGACCCTGATCTATCTCGCCGACAAGCGGGAAGTCGTGACGATCAGCGGGGTCGGCCCCTGGCCGCGTGCGGCGACCTGTGACTATTTCCACGAACATCATGGCGGCAAGGTGCCCGACGGCTTGCTGCACACCGTCGTGCCTGCCGCACCGGACATCTGGCTGACCGCACTCGAACACTACGGCACCATGTTGTTCGGCGAGGTCGCCGCCGCGGCGATCCGGTTCGCGCGGGACGGATTCCCCATGTATCCCATGATGCGCGACCGGCTGGCGGACAAACGAGACTCCTTTGGCCGTTGGCCCAGCACCGCAGAGATATACTTGCCGCATGGAGAGTTACCGGAAGTCGGAAAGCTGTTTGTGCAAACCGACCTCGCCAAATCGTTGCAATACATGGCGGACGAGGAGGCCGCGCATGCCGACCGCGGCCGCACCGCCGGCTTTCAGGCCGCGCGCGACGCGTTCTATAAGGGCGACATCGCGGAAGCGCTGGTGCGCCACCAGGAGCAAGATGGCGGCCTGATGACCCGAGAGGACCTCGCCGAGTTCCGGGCTGAGATCGAAGCGCCGTGCCGGACGACGTTTCACGGTGCCGATATCTTCTCGACCGGGCCATGGTGCCAAGGACCGATGATCCTGGAAGCCCTGAATTTCCTGGAGCCGATCGATCTTGTGGCGCTCGGCCATAATTCGCCGGAATATATTCACGCCGTCGCGGAAGCGCTCAAGCTCGCCGCGGCGGACCGCGAGTTCTATTACGGTGACACCAAGTTCATCGATGTGCCGCTCGACACCTTACTTTCGAAACCCTACGCCGAAGCGCGCAGCGCCCTGATCCGTCCAGACCAGGCCTGGCCCGAAATGCCACCGCCCGGGACAGTCGATGACAAGGCACCGCCACCCTGGATGCCGGACCCGTCGAGCGGCGCAGCCGTGACAAGCGACGCCGCGCAACCACTCGAGACGTCATATCTTTGCGCTGTGGATGGCGACGGCAACGTCTTTTCCGCAACGCCCAGCGACCCTGTGATCAGCGGACCGGTCACGCCGGGCACGGGACTCACCGCCTCCATGTGGGGATCTCGCGCACACACCAACCCCGAGCATCCGGCCTGCGTCGGACCGGGCCGTCGTCCCCGCATGTCGGCAAGTCCGATGCTGGCGATCAGCGCCGATGGCACCGTACAGCCTTTCGGATCGCCGGGCAGCGAGGTCGTTGGGCAGGCACAGATGCAAGCCTTCCTGAACGTCCATGTTTTCGGCATGAGCCCGCAAGCCGCCGTCGAAGCGCCCCGCATCGCAAGCTACAGCTGGCCCGGCTCTGCCCTACCGCACAGCTACAAACCCGGCCGGATCAATCTGGAAGGCCGCATTGACAAGGCGACCGGGGATGCCTTGTCGGCGCTCGGTCACGATGTGGAATGGTGGCCCGACTTCAAATGGCTCGCCGGATCCGTCTGCACGGTACGGGTCGACGGGCAAACGGGCCTTCGGGAAGCCGGCGCTGATCCGCGGCGAACAGCCTATGCCGTAGGATGGTAGGGCGACAGCAATAGGAGACGAGGATGGCACGGACCGTTGAGCAGATCCTGGGAAAGAAAGCGGTAGCCGCAATCCGCAAACCTATCGAGAAAGCCGGCGGACTGCCGGGCGCCGCCTATACCAGCCAGGAATTCTTCGATTTGGAACAGGCGAAGTTCTTTCCGCGCACTTGGATGGGCGTCGGATTCGAAGCCGACATCCCGAATCCCGGCGATGCGATGCCTGTAATGATCGGTAAACTACCGATCATCCTCGTGCGCAATAAATCAGGCGATATCAAAGCGTTCCACAATGCCTGCCGGCACCGCGCCGCGACCGTACTGACCAAACCAGAAAAAGGTCTGACCACACTGACCTGCCCCTATCACGCGTGGGCCTGGGATTTGGACGGGGCGCTCAAAGCGATCCCCTTCTTCGACGGCACAAAAGACGGTAGCCGCACCGATCTCGACCGTTGCAAGCTCAGTCTCGCGCCGGTGCGCTGTGCCGTCTGGCATCACTGGATCTTCGTCAATCTGGACGGCAAGGCGCCGCCGATCAAAAAGCATGTGGCGCCGCTCGAGAAACTGGTCGCCGGCACAGAGATCGGCGCAACGGCCATGGGCAAGCGGCAGGACTGGGAATTCCAGGCGAACTGGAAGTTCCAGAACGACAATTGGGAAACCTATCATCACATCTGGGTTCACAAGGGCATTTTCAACAAGATGTCGGACGATCTCGAGCTGAAGACCGGCGAGCCTTGGACGGAAACGCTGCAGGACGGCAGTTTCGTCACGCTGAAAGCGCGCAAAGGCCGGCCGCCGCGTGCCAAAAGCGGCGGCAAGGGCGATGTGAAGCATCCCTTACCCCCGATCCCCGTGGATAAGGGCGCATCGCGAACCGTCTGCACCAGCGTGTTGTTTCCGAACGTCACCGTCACGGTGACGGAGAACCATCTGGCCTCTGTCATCATCGACCCGCTGGCGCCGGACCGTACGGTCGCCAAGATGGGCTTCTTCTTCGCCGGCAAGGGAGCGACAGGCCGGAACTACGCGCCCGCTCGAAAGCAGGTGCTCGACCGCTGGCTTGGCAAGAGCCGCAAGCCGGACGGGCGCGATGGGATCCGCAGCCAGGATTTCGGCATCTGGGAAGAGCAGCAGATTGCCCGTCATTCGCCGGTCGCCGACGAAGTCGTGTTCTCCCCGGTCTGGGAGCGCAACGTGCATCACTTCCAGAAGCAGCTATTGGAAACGATGCAAGCCTGACCGCTGGAGCCTTACGCCGTGGCAGGCGGCATGAAGGTGATGTCGGTCGAACCGGTATCGAGACCCATCTGGCTCAGCATAGTCGTCACCTGGCCGCGGTGATGGGTTTCATGGTTGAACATGTGCGTGACTAATATCCAGCGTGCGTAGGTCTTTTCCTTGCCATCGACCTTGCTGACAAAAGTCAGGATCTCGCCGAGCCAATCTGCTGTGAGGGTCGATGCCCAGCTTTCGATCCGCGTATCCAGCGCCTCCCGCGCGCGCCGCAGGTCGCCAAAATCTTCCTGTAGGATGACGCCGAGCTCCGGCGGCGCAGGCGGGTCGCCGCTGAAACGCTACATGAAAGCAAGATCGCCATAGAGGATGTGATTGAGGGTCGCGTGGATCGAGCCGAAAAACGCTCCCCGGTCGCGCTTGCGTTCGTCATCCGCGATTTCGGCGCAGCAGTCATAAAGCTTGCCATTCATCCAGCGGTTATAGCGGGCCATCAAGTCGCAGTGGTCAGCGGTGATCATCGTGTTTAAGGGTCCCGTCCGCCCTCGGCTTCGATCTTCTCGGCCAGCCGGCGCATGCCGCGCAGCCAGCGTTCGATATCGTTGGTTTTGCCTTCCATCCAGGTCTGCGCGATCTCGTCCGTCAGGATCAGGAAGCGCTCCTCCTCGACCGCGGCGGCGACCATCTCCGCGACATCCTCCGGCTCCTTGATCGGACCCGCCGCGTTACGGGCGAACGGTTTGTCGGTGTCGCCCAGCATCGGCGTGCGAACGCCGAGCGGCGCCAACAGGGAAACCCGGATGCCCTGATGATGATGCGTGACCGACAGATACTCCGCCAACCCGACGACCGCATGCTTCGACACCGTGTAAGGCAGGTTGCCGTTTGACATCAGGATACCGGCCATGGAAGCGGTGTGGATCAGATATCCCTCGCCCCGCTCCAGCATCCCGGGCAGGACGGCGCGCACCGCGTGGACATGCGCCATCACGTTGACCCGCCAATGATCCTCCCAGACCGACAGGTCGGTGTTGAGCATCTCCCGTCCGCTGTTGATGCCGGCATTGCTGAAGAAGATGTCGACCGGTCCGTATGTGGCTTCGGCCTCCGCGACCAGCGCGTTGACCGCCGTCTCGTCGCCGATATCACAGGCGACGGCATGCCCGCCGATCCCCGTCGCGACCGCCTGAGCCCCTTCGCCATTCACGTCAGTGACGACCACCTTGGCGCCGCGCGCCGCGAAATTCCGCGCGCACGCCGCGCCGATTCCCGACGCGCCACCGGTGACGACGGTGACCTTGTCCTTGAAGTTCATGTTTTCGCTACTTGTACTGATGTTTCATTTTGACTTCGCCGTGGCCCTTCTGGTGGGCATAGTTGGCGGCCCAGAACTCCCGCACCAAGTCGCCGAGTTCGACCGGCTCGTATTTTGGTGGATTGTCCGCATCGACGAAGGTCGGCAACACCTCGATTGTGTTGGTGACCTTGGGGCTGTGGAAATAGGCGATGGAGTACCGGTCCTGCTCGCCCTCGACGATCACGCCGTGCGGTGTCGAGAGAAACCGATCATTCGACATCCGGCGCACATAGTTGCCGATATTGACCAGGAAGGTTCCCGGAATCAGCGGCGGCACGACCCATTCGCCATTCGGCAGACGCAGGCGCAGCCCCGGCACGTCCATGCGCGCCAGGATCGTCAGGAAGGCGTTGTCGGTGTGCGGTCCGGTGCCGAAATCATTGTCCTCCAGCTTGGTCGGCGGGTAATGCAGCATGCGCAGCTGCACATGTCCGCCCTCGGTGAAGTAGGGCGCGAAATAGTCTTCCGGCATGCCGAGCGCCACGGCGAAACCCGGCAGCATGCGCTGCGCCAACGCGTGGACCGTCGCGAAGTACTCTTTTACCCCTTCACGGAATCCCGGCAGTCCCTCCGGCCATTGATTGCGGCCGCGCAACGGTACCGGGTCGCCAAAGGCGTCCGGCTCATGGGTAATGAAGAAGCTCTCGTTCTGGTTCGGCTTGGTCGCCTTGTGCACCGTCGAATGGCCCTGCACGCTGGCATTCATCGCCAGATAACCGATGTTGTAGTCGTTTATCTTCAGCTTCAACTTCTCGTCGAGCGGCTGGGCGTGGAACCGCTTCGATTGCTCGAAGGTGCGGTCGATCAGTTCCTGCGATACGCCATGATTGGCGATGTAGAAAAATCCGACCGTCTCGCAGGCGTGGCGAATCTCAGCGCCGAGCGTTTTCAGCGCGCCAGCCTCACCGGCGAAATACGGACCCAAATCGATCACAGGAATCTGCGCCGCGGCGGCATCCATATCCGCCGGCGCGTGTCGTTCGAACAAATGCATTACCGTCTCCGCGATACGAATTCGGGCATTAACGTACGTAAATTCAACTGTGATGCCAATTTACATCCGCAACGCTACAACTTCTCCCGCGCCAGCTTCGCGCCGGCCACCATGGTCTTCAGCTTGGCCCGCGCCACCGGCAGCCCCAGCGGCACCAAGCCGCAGTCGGGCGCGGCCTGGATCTGGTCCGCCGGCAAATGCTTCGCTGCGGCCAGCAGCTTCGTCGCAACGTAGTCCGGGCTCTCGATCTCGTCCGTCCCATTGTCGATGCAGCCGAACATGACGGTCTTGGACGGGCACAGGCGCAAGAGTTCCGGATTAAGATGCGAGGCCTCGAACTCAAGCGCCAACTGATCGATCTTCGATCCCTCCAGCGCCTCCAGGATCACCGGGTAGCTGTCGACGATCGGCCGCGGCACGCCGGGCATCGGGTAGCTGTAGCAGATATGGGCAGCGGTCTGGCTGTTCTCGACTCCTTCGAGGCAACGGTCCAGCGCTGCGATGCCCCATTCCTTGACCTTGTCGGGATAGCGGCTGAACACCGGTTCATCGAACTGGATCACCCCGGCACCCAGCGCATCGAGCTCGCGCGCTTCTTCGTTAAGCGCTTCGGCCACCGCCATCGCCATGGTCGCCTCGTCGCCATAATGCTCGTCCGCGGTCGAATCAACCACGGTCATTGGCCCCGGTAACGTGATCTTCACCGGCCGGTCGGTCTCAGCCAGCATGAACTTCAAATCGTCCGACAGCATCGGCTTGCTGCGCTTCACCGGCCCGACGCAACGCCCGACCTCGGCCAACCGGCGCTTGTTGCGTGTCCACTTCTTGGTCAGGGTTTCGTAGTCGAATCCCTCGAGTCGCTGGGTGATGTAAGTGAGATAGGAGGTCCGGCGCTGTTCGCCGTCGCTGACGATATCGATCCCGGCATTTTCCTGATCGTGCAAGGTCACTCGCGTCGCATCATCCATGGCATCGGTCAGCAAATCGCCCGAGAAGCCCCAATCAGCACCTTTACCGTGCACCTGCTTGCCGGCTTCGTTCAGCGGCACCTGCTCCATAAGCCAGGCGGGTTTCGGCATGGAACCGACGACGGTCGTCAGGAAAGGTTGGGACATGGGGAAATTCCTTAGTTCTACAAGGCATAGGAGCGCGCACGGTATCGCCACAACGAAACGACGGCAACGGCAATCAAAGCCTACTGAGGAAGATGACGCCCCACACCGGCCTTCTTCGCACGTTCAAAAACCAGAATCGCCAAGGCCAGATCACCGATCGCCAGGCCACGAAAGATGAAGGCAATGCGTTGCCGCGCGTCCGAACGCCCAGAAATTCGACCGGTCACCAGATCTAGCAGGTCCTCACCGATCAAATCCTCTGGGATCATCTGAGGCGACATCTCCGCTTCCTGGGCCGCGTCTTC
>JAPPPC010000255.1 GCA_028817685.1 Rhodospirillaceae bacterium | reverse complement strand
CCGTATCCACCGGCAACGGGCACGCAATACACCGTTTCCGACAGATTATTTTCCGCCGCGATCGCCTGCATTGTCTCCTCAGGAATCCACGCGTCGAGAAGGCAAACGGCCGCCGGGTTCCCACCGAACACATGGTCGGTAAACGCGTCAATTTGGTATTGCTTAATTTGCACGGTCACCTCCGTGGGTTAGTCCTGCCAGAACGGCTTCTCAGCTTCCCGTTTCGCGTCGTAGTGCGTTATGCCAATGTCGCGGAGCAGCCGCGCATCCAGGCGCGCCAAAGCGCGCCGCTGACGGTACCGCGCGGCCCAGAACGTCAAGAGCTGCGTGATTTGCAGAAACGACCGAACCGGATGCAGGAGCGCCTTTGCCGTCAGCAGCATCGGCAACGAGGTGGGTGGCGTGCCGCCGCCCGGGTATATTGTAGGCATTCAATTTTCCTCTCGTCGCATATTGTATTGATTATTACCTAATTGTCGTCGTACAAAACTCAAATTCAGGAGTCAAAATAAACATTGTCACCATGACAATATTGCAAATTGAACTGGAAAACCGGCCTGGCCCGAAGTACCGGGCAATCGCCACGGCGCTTGCGGAATGCATCGAGGATGGCCGTCTCGCCCCGGGTGACCGGTTGCCGACACAGCGTGATCTCGCATGGCAATTGGGCGTCACCGTGGGCACCGTCAGCCGCGCCTATGCGGAAATCGAACGCCGCGGCCTGTTGAGCGGTGAAGTGGGGCGCGGCACCTATGTCCGCACGGCGCCCCCGCCGGGCGACCTGCCGATGCGGCCGCAGGCCGCGGTTGGGGATATCGACCTCACCCTGAACTTTCCGGCCCCTGGCGTGGAGCGCAGCATGCTTTCCGAAGCGCTGGCCAAGGCCGCGAGCGATCCCGATGCCGGGCGCCTGCTGGAGTATCAGCCGGATACGGGCCTCTCAGACCACCGCGCCGCGGGTGCGCTTTGGCTGGCGCGCCGCGGAATCTCGGTGGATCCGTCGCAAACGATCGTCACCGCCGGCGCGCAGCACGGGATCATCGTCTCGCTTGCCGCCCTGACCCGGCCCGGTGACCGTATCCTGACCGAGCGGTTGACATATCAGGGCGTGAAACCGGCTGCGGCGATGCTTGGATTGCGGCTCGAAGGCGTCGCCATGGACGAGGAAGGCCTGGTGCCGGAGGCACTCGACCAGGCCGTCGTGGAGACGGGCGCCAGGTTGCTCTATTGCACACCGACCCTCCAAATCCCGACGACCGCGACGATGTCCGAAGCGCGTAAGCAGGCCGTCGCCGATGTCGCAATACGTCACGACCTCACGATCATCGAGGACGATATTTACGGCATCCTGCTGGACGAACCGGCCCCCCTGCCCCTTGCGACGTTCGCACCGGAACACACCATCTATGTGACGAGCCTGTCAAAAGCGGTCGCACCGGGATTGCGCATTGGCTACACGGCGCCGCCGCAACGCCTCGTTGAACGTGTGGGCGCCGCGGTCCGGGCCAGCTGCTGGATGGCCGCCCCCCTGACAGCGGAAGTCGCCACCCGCTGGATAATCGACGGTCGGGCGGAGGAGATTTTGCAAGACCACCGCAATACGGCCGAAGCGCGGAGGCGCCTCGCCACGCGGAAGCTCGAGGGCCACGCGTTCAACGCTCCGGTCGGCAGTCTGCATGTTTGGCTGCAGTTGCCGGACCCTTGGCGCGCCGCCCAGTTCGTATCGGCAGCACAGCAGCACGGTGTCGCCGTTGCCCCAGCGGAAACCTTCGCCGCCGGACGCGGTGACATCCCGCACGCGATCCGCATCTGCCTCGGGACCCCGCGCGACACGGCGACCCTCGTCAAAGGGTTGGATATAGTTGCCGACCTGCTGGCGGAAAGCGACGCGTCGCTTTCAATGATCGTCTGATCTAACGGGGAAACGCGGAAACTGTGTGCCCGTGCGCCAGCGGCCCATGACCCTGCCCGAAACCGGGGGCGGCGAGGATCGCCTCGCGGACATAGGCGCGCCCGCGATCGACGGCATCCCGCAGCGGCAGTTCTTGCGCGAGCCCTGTCGCAACCGCCGACGCCAGGGTGCACCCGGTGCCATGGGTATGCGCGGTGTCGATCCGCGTATCGTCCCAACGATGCTGCTCAGCGTCCGCGAACAGAAAATCGGTCAGCTTGTCGCCTGTCAGATGCCCGCCTTTCAGGAGAACGGCCGACGCGCCCAAGGCGCCGAAGTCCTGCGCCGCCGCCTGCATATCGTCGACCGTCTCGATCTCGCGCTCGATGAGCGCTGCCGCTTCCGGCAAGTTCGGCGTCAGCACCGTGGCGAGAGGCACGAGGCGGGCCCGCAAGGAGGACATCGCTTCCGGCTCCAGCAGAGCGTGACCGCCCTTCGCGTACATCACCGGGTCGGCAACAAGCGGCAACTCATATTCCGCGATAACGTCGCAGACGGCCTCGATGACCGCCGCGTTGTGCAGCATACCGGTCTTGATCACGTCGACGCCGATATCGTCGATCACCAGGCGCATCTGCTGGACGATAAAGTCCGGCTCTATACCGACAACGCCGAAGACGCCCTGGGTATTTTGTGCGGTCAGCGCGGTAACGGCCGTCATTGCATAGCCGCCGAGCGCCGTAACGGTCTTGATATCGGCTTGTATGCCGGCGCCGCCACCGGAATCCGAACCTGCGACGATCAGCACCCGGCCTTTCACCGGACCGCCCGTCATCAGCCTGCGGCCTGTTCGATCGTCGTGACGATATCGTCCACGACGCCGGTGACCAGCTTGTCGTCATCGCCCTCCGCCATGACGCGAATGACCGGTTCTGTCCCGGACTTACGAATGACAATTCGGCCGGATTGGCCAAGCGAGGCTTCGCCGGATTCGATGGCCGCGATTACCTTATCATCCTCTAGGGGGGCGCCGCCGTTGAACCGGACATTGCGCAGCAATTGCGGCACCGGATCGAAGATATGGCAGACGTCGCTGACCTTGCGGTTCTGCTGCACGACGACGGCCAGCACCTGCAGGGCGGCCACGAGACCGTCGCCCGTTGTGCCGTAGTCGCTGAGGATAATATGGCCCGATTGCTCACCGCCCACATTGAAGCCTTCCGCCCGCATATGTTCGACGACGTAGCGGTCACCGACCGCCGTGCGGACCAAATCCAGGCCTTTTCCGTTCAGATAGCGCTCAAGCCCAAGGTTGGACATCACCGTTGCGACGATACCGCCCCCGCGCAGCCGCTCCTCCTGCTGCCAGGACCGGGCGATGAGGCCCATGATTTGATCGCCATCGAGAATGGCGCCGGACTCATCGGCGAGGATCATCCGGTCGGCGTCACCATCTAGTGATATACCAACATCCGCGCCGTGCACAACGACCTGCTCGCGCATCAACGACGTGCTGGTGGCACCGCAATCGCGATTGATGTTGGTCCCGTCCGGCTGCACGCCGATAGGAATGACCTCGGCGCCAAGCTCGTAAAAAACCGCAGGTGCGACCCGATACGCCGCCCCATTGGCGCAATCAACCACGATTTTCAGACCATCGAGGCGCAAGCCGCGAGGAAACGCCTGTTTGATGAACTCGATATAGCGGCCCGGCGCGTCATCCAGGCGGGTGGCGCGGCCCAGCGCTTCGGACTCGGCATAGTCACCGGCGTCGGTCTCCGCTTCCACCCGCGCCTCGATCGCGCTTTCCTGCTCATCGGACAGTTTGTAGCCGTCCGGGCCGAACAGCTTGATGCCGTTGTCCTGATACGGGTTGTGCGACGCCGATATCACCACGCCCAGATCGGCACGCAGGGATCGCGTCAGCATCGCCACCGCCGGGGTCGGCATCGGCCCGACGAGGTCGACATCCATACCCATCGAAATAAAGCCGGCGGCCAGGGCAGGTTCCAGCATGTAACCGGAGAGCCTTGTATCCTTGCCGATGACGACGAGATGGCGATGGTTCCCGCGGCGAAACCGTTGTCCCGCGGCCATGGCGAGGCGCAGTACGGTGGCGGGCGTAATGGGCTCGCTATTGGCGCGCCCACGAATACCGTCTGTTCCGAAATACTTCCGGGTCACATCACATTCCCTGATCGGTCGCACGAATCCGGTGCGGATGCACCGAGTTAACCGCGCGTACTATAAAAGATTCGCTAAGATTTGTGCAGCCGGACGGCTGGCCCGGTCAGCTCTCAGGCTGGGGTTCCGGACCAATATCGGTGACGGGACCGCTCGTCGGGACAGAGGACCGGATGCCGCTCGACGGCGTCTCGCCTTCATCCGTTCCCTTCGAGATATCCTCCCCGCGCAACAGCGCATCGATTTCCTCTCGCGACAAGGTCTCGTATTCAAGCAGACCCTTGGCGATCGTGTGCAAATCGTCCAAATGCTCGTTCAATATGTCGCGCGCGGTTTTCTCGCCCCAGTACACCAACTGGCGCACTTCTTCGTCGATCGTCTTCAGCGTCGCTTCCGAGACGTTCTTGCGCTGGGTCACCGAATGACCGAGGAAAATCTCCTCCTCGTTTTCGCTGTAACGCAGGGGGCCGAGTTCATCACTGAACCCGTATTCCGTGATCATCGCCCGGGAGATCTGCGTTGCCTGCTGGATATCCTGCGCGGCACCCGTAGTGATGTTCTCCTTGCCGTAGATGATTTCCTCGGCAACGCGGCCGCCGAACGAACTGGCGATACGCGCTTTCAGTTCCGTATAGGATTGCGCGTATTTGTCACGCTCCGGCAGCCACATGGTCACGCCGAGGGCGCGGCCACGCGGGATGATCGTCACCTTATGCAACGGTTCGTGGCCCTTTACATGCATCATCACCAAGGCGTGCCCGCCCTCGTGATAGGCCGTCATTTCCTTCTCTTCCTCGGTCATGACCATGGAGCGCCGTTCGGTGCCCATCATGACCTTGTCCTTGGATTCCTCGAGCTCCTGCATGGAGACGACGCGGCGGTTCTTGCGCGCCGCAAGCAGGGCCGCTTCATTGACCAGATTGGCCAAATCGGCGCCGGAGAAGCCTGGTGTCCCGCGCGCGATGACCTTGGCATCAACGTCCGGCGCCAACGGCACCTTGCGCATATGCACTTTGAGGATCTTCTCGCGGCCCAGGATGTCCGGGTTCGGCACGACGACCTGACGGTCGAAACGACCGGGACGCAGCAGCGCGGGGTCGAGAACGTCGGGCCGGTTCGTTGCGGCGATCAGAATGACACCTTCATTCGCCTCGAAACCGTCCATTTCAACCAGCAATTGGTTCAGGGTCTGCTCGCGCTCGTCGTTACCGCCGCCAAGACCGGCGCCACGATGACGTCCGACCGCGTCGATTTCGTCGATGAAGATGATGCAAGGCGCGTTCTTCTTGCCCTGCTCGAACATGTCGCGGACGCGGCTTGCGCCGACACCGACGAACATTTCGACAAAGTCGGAACCGGAGATCGTGAAGAACGGTACATTCGCTTCGCCGGCGATCGCGCGTGCCAGCAGCGTCTTACCGGTACCCGGCGGGCCGACCAGCAGCACACCCTTCGGAATCTTGCCGCCAAGGCGCTGGAACTTCTGTGGGTCCTTCAGGAAGTCGACGACTTCCTCGAGTTCCTGCTTGGCTTCGTCGATGCCAGCGACATCCTCGAACGTCACGCGGCCGGTTTTCTCTGTCAGCAAACGGGCCCGCGACTTGCCAAAGCCCATGGCCTTCCCGCCGCCGGACTGCATCTGACGCATGAAAAACACCCACACGCCGATCAGAAGCAGCATCGGGAACCACGAAATCAGAATGCCCAGCAGCGACGGCATGTTCTCTTCCGGCGGTGCGGCGCTGATTTTCACGCCGGACGCGGCCAACGTCTCAACGAGTTTCGGATCATCCGGGGCGTAGGTCGTAAACGTTCCCGCGCCTTCCCGGTAATGCCCGGTGATCGTCCGACCTTGAATCGTAACGTCGTTTATCTGATTGAGCTGGCTCAGGAAATCGGAATAGGTGATCGGCGCCTGGGCGCTCCGATGCGACGACCCTTGGAACAGGTTGAATAGACCGATCATCAGAATGATGATGATGATCCAAAGAGCTAAATTCTTACCAAAAAGATTCACGCTAAGGCCTTTCGATACCGAAGCCGGAATATAGGGATGCCGCGCCTATTTCCAAAGGTTAACTAGCATTTATTTAGATAGTGTGTACCTACCCTTTTGCAATGTAAAGCGCGCCGGCACCAAGGGTCGCGGCGGCATGAACGCAACCTGGTGCGGATGATGCGAAACGCGCAGCCTTCTTTTTCCCAGGAGGCCGAGATGCGGCACGGATCGCAAACTGCCGTTTTTCCAAATGGCGGGCAATGCCGATCGAACCGCAGCCGGAAGGGACGATTTACGCAATGCGGGCGCCAAATCCGTTGCTTGCCGCCATCCTTCGCTACCAAGGCGTCTCACCTCGCCGATACGGCGAGCTCCCAATCGCAGCCTGAAACGCCCATCCCAGACCAATTCACCGCGTGCCGGGAGTACTTCAATTGCGGCTGACGCCTCCCTGCAGACAAGCAACTCATCACCGCGGCGCATTGCCTTGCAACCCGCCAATGTCCGGCCACCACCTTCCGCTCCGCTCTGAAGCCATTTGTGAAGTCGCTCGACCC
The DNA here is from genome assembly GCA_028817685.1 of Rhodospirillaceae bacterium. Classification (GTDB taxonomy): domain Bacteria; phylum Pseudomonadota; class Alphaproteobacteria; order UBA8366. The sequence goes on along the minus strand of JAPPPC010000255.1, from coordinate 2,447 downwards.
GCGCAAGCCGCGGGGTATAGGCGTTGCCGCCAACACACATCAGCAAGCGCGCCAAGGCCCGCAAGGCGGTTTCTTCCGGTACCTGAAGCAAGTTTCCGGGATCGACACGGCAGTACCCTAGCGGATCGACTGATGCCGCACGGCCCAGTGTCGTTGCAACGTCATTCTCCAAAGCGTTTCGCGCCCGTGCCATCCGCGAAGCGGTTTCTGCCAGCCGCCGGGCGGTCAAACCCTCGGCGGCGAGAGACGGTGCCAGCGCCCGCATTCTCACACGGGCGAAGTGCGCATCGTCATTCGATGGGTCTTCGACATGCTTTGCCTTGAAATGTGCAAGGGTCGCGCGCAACCGTGCCTGCGGGACGTTCAGAAGCGGCCGCAGAATGCGGATGCGCGATGTCTCGGCAATTGGCGCCATCGCCGCCAACCCGTCGCTGCCGCTGCCGCGTGCGAGCCGCAGCAGAACCGTTTCGGCCTGATCTTCCTGATGATGGGCGACGGCCAAGTGCAAGACTCCGTTTGCGACGCACCAGTCCTGCAATAACGCGTACCGGACATGCCGCGCCGCCGCTTGGATGTCGCCGGAACCTATCGCGTCCGTGTTTCGCAATACCTCACAGGACACACCGCATCTTTTGAGTTCGTCTGCGACTGTCTCGGCTTCTTTTCGCGAGTTCTTCCGGATGCCGTGGTCGACAACGAGGGCCGTCGCCGTGCCACCCTGCGCACGCGCCCACCCGTCTGCCAAGAGCGTCAGCGCCATGCTGTCCGCGCCTCCAGAGCAGGCAATCGCAAGATGGGGCTCGCTCTCGAACGGACCGATGTCGGTCATCAATGCCGCGAATTCGCGTTTCGTGATCCGCTGAACTGCGGCATCTTCGGCGAGGCGCAAAGGCAACCCGTGCCTATCCGCAGCCCAAACGCGTCATATCGGATCGGGCGCCCGAGAGAATTCGCTGGTTCGCACTGGGGAAGGTTTTGACCAATTCCGCATATGTCGTGCAGGCGGATTGGTCTTCTCCGATCTGGGAGAGCGACTTCGCTAGCTTGAAGAGATTATCCGGCGCCTTGTTACCCTTTGGAAAGCGCTGATAGGCATCGAGGAAAATGCGCGCCGCTTCCGAATACTGCTTACGCACATAATAGGTTTCCCCCATCCAGTACATGGCGTTACCGGCCAGCGGGTCATCAGGATGCCGATCGACGAACGCGCGAAGCGCATTCTCCGCGTCGTCGTAGTTGCGTGTTTTCAACTTGCCGAAGGCGTATTCGTACTGTTGACGTACGGTCCCCTCCGGCAATTCGCCAGAAGCGAGCGGCCTGGCAACGGACGCGACGCTGGTCAAAACGCCCCCTGGCGCCGGTGCGGCCCGCGGTGTCGGTGGGTTTGCCGGAACAGGCGCGCGCGCGACCGGCGTCCTGGCTTGCGCTGCGGCGGTTGCAGCGGTCTGCCCGCTGCCCACAGCCGCAAGGTCGCGGCCGGAAACTTGTCCAAGAGAACGCTGACCGGGCGCCAGCTGCGTATTAACGCCGGCTACGCCGCCCGAGGAAATAACCGTGGTGCCGCCCTCTTCCCGGGTCCTCGTTACGGATGTTTGGCCATTCGCAGCGGATGGTTGCGCCGCGCTGCCAAGCGGTTGGCCACTCTCTAAAGCCCGCAACCGGATATCCACATCGGCGACGAGCTTATCGAGCCTATCGCCCATAACCCGAACATCGTGCTGAACGCGTTCGATATGGCCGGTCACTTCGCGGATCTGGCCTTGAATCTCCAAGATTTGCCGCTGCAAACGAGCGCTACTGTCGGGTTCGGCCTGCGGCGCCGGGCGGCTCGGAGGCACCGCGGTATCATCATCCCGATAGACATAACGTTGGACATCGGACAGGTCGCGTCGGAGACGCTCGATCTCTTGCACAAGCGTGTTGGAGACGGTGCGGTCGGTCTGTGCCGACACGGGCGCCGCAACAACACCAATCGCAAGGCCCAGCAGGATAGGCATGCACAAACGAAGACAGCGGCCTGCGTTCGGCCACTGTTTCGTTACTTCAACTGTCTGGAAAAACGGGTTCATAGTGCCCGTCCTACCGCCTCAATTCGGCAACATTAAGGCGGTTAATGTATTACGCCATCGACGGCTCGACACCGCCGATGGCATTTCCCTTTTCAGGACTTAGCTGCCTGTGCCGCCGCTCGGCAGTGTAACACCGCGGCGATTTTGCGCCCAAGCCGACTCGTTCGATCCCACGACAGCAGGACGTTCCTTGCCATAGCTAATTGTCTCGATCCGGCCCGGTGCAACGCCCAGGCTGATCAGATGCTCACGCACGGCGTTTGCGCGGCGTTCTCCGAGAGCAAGGTTGTACTCACGCGTTCCACGCTCGTCGCAATGGCCTTCGACGACGATTGTGCGGTCCTGATATTTTTGGAGCCAGGCCGCTTGCTTCTTCTA
>JAPPPC010000906.1:917-2073 GCA_028817685.1 Rhodospirillaceae bacterium | reverse complement strand
GCGTCCGCTTCCCGTTCGAGCGCATCCATATCGGCATCGGAAAAACCGAAATGGTGCCCGATCTCATGAATCAAAACATGGCGCACCAGATGCGCGAGATCCTCTTCATACTCGCACCAATAGTCGAGCATGGGGCGCCGATAGAGGAACACCATGTCGACGCCGCCGCCCGGATCCATCACGCTGCGCTCGTTTATCGCAACACCTTGGTAGAGACCCAGTAAATCGAAGGGGCTCTCGAGGTTCATATCGCGACAGACTTCCTCGTCGGGGAAATCTTCAACTCGGATCACGACATCCTTGGCGTGCACCCGGAGACGTTCCGGAATGACCCGCCACGCCGCATCGGCAAGCATTTCAATATCGGCCAATGAGGGGGGTTTCTGGGGCACCATGACGGGCGCGACGATAGCGCCGCGACACGCTATTCGCTAGAGTGTTCTGGCTGAAACGGGAGCTGGCATGGTCGAGAAATTAATCGGCGACGGGCGCGCAGAAGCGCTGGCGAAGCTGGATGGCTGGCGCGAGGTGTCAGACCGTGACGCAATCAAAAAAACCTTTCGATTCGCCGATTTCAATGCCGCCTGGGCGTTCATGAACCGGGTCGCTCTGCAAGCCGAAAAACTGGACCACCACCCGGAATGGTTCAATGTCTACGGTACTGTCGAAATTACCCTGTCCACGCACGATTGCGATGGGTTGAGCCAGAGAGATATCGCGCTGGCGGCCTTTATCGACGGGTTGGGAGCACCGTCATGAGACACCTGATAATGGCAGCGATCTTTGCTTTCGCCCTTCCCGCAGGCGCAGCCGAACCGCTGGATGATGGTATCCGTGCATTACAGTCCGGCGACTTCGCCGGAGCTCGATCCAGTTTCACACCGTTGGCAGCCCAAGGCGACGGCAATGCCCAGTTTATGCTGGGTGTGATGGCGGAAAACGGTCTCGGCACGGCAAAGGATGTCACGGTCGCCGCGGCTTGGTATCGCAAGGCCGCGTCGGCCGGAATCGCCTCCGCACAATACAATCTTGGGGTCTTTTATCAGCTCGGTACCGGCGTGCCGCGCGATACGGCACAGGCTTTGAAATATCATCGCCTCGCTGCCGAGCAAGGGCATAGCCGGGCGCAAAACAATCTCGGGACGCTGTACTATAC
>JAPPPC010000906.1:0-907 GCA_028817685.1 Rhodospirillaceae bacterium | reverse complement strand
GTACTATACCGGTGCAGGGGTCGCACGCGACCCGATCGAGGCCTGGAAATGGCTGACCCTGGCCACCGGCGGGCTGCGGGGCGACGCCCATGAAATCGCGGCGCAGAACATCACCGCGATCGAGAAAGAACTGGCGCCGGAGGCGCTGGCGGAAGCGAAGCGCCGGGTCGCCGCGTGGCAATCTCGCAAATAGGTGCGGTCGCCGCCGCGCTGTGCGTGCTGCTATCCCTCACAAAGCTCGTCAGCGCGGCAGAAGACGCCGCGGCGCTATATGAGCGGGGCCAGACAGCCCTGACGGAGGCGACGCAGGAAAACCACCAGCGTGACGGCGCCCAACTTGTCAAGCGCGCCGCCGAGGCCGGGCATCTGCCGGCGCAGTATCATCTGGGCTTCCTGTATGGCGAAGGGCTCGGCGTCGCGCGGGACCCGCAACGGGCGCTGCACTGGTTCCGCCGCGCCGCCGAAAAGGGGCACGCGCAGGCGCAATACGCCGTCGGCCTGGCACTCCTGCGGCAACCCGACCAACGAGAAGCGGCACAGTGGCTGAGGCAGGCCACCGATCAAGGGATCGTCGATGCGATGTTCCAGCTTGCCTTGCTTTTCGAAAAGGGCGACGGCATCGAGGCGGACGAAGCTGAAGCACGGCGCCTCTACCGAACGGCCGCAGACAAAAAAGATGCCGCTGCCGCCTTCAATCTCGCGCTGATGCTGGACGAAGGGCGCGGCGGACCATCCGACCTGAACACGGCCATCGGGTTATACATCCAGGCGGCGCAGGCCGCTTTGCCAGCCGCCCAGCATGCTCTGTGCGAGCTGTTACTGGATGGGCGCGGTGTATCCCAGGATCCGAAGAATGCCGTTGGCTGGTGCTTGGCGGCGGCACATCAGGACCATGCTCCGGCACAAT
>JAPPPC010000900.1 GCA_028817685.1 Rhodospirillaceae bacterium | reverse complement strand
CAAATCCTCCGTTAACGAATAGGCTCAGATGTCCCAAATGTTTTGATGACGGACACCTAAGCCATGAATTAACAGACGCGTTCCAACCATGACGGCCGAGCGGATCGCGGCGGACACGCTGGGAGACGATTGCCCATCGACCGTTAACAAAATCTGAACCATATTAGACGCGGAATCGCCGAAGGTTCCCAGCCCTGCGAATGATCGGAAAAACCGAGGAGGAAATGCCAATGCCGGACAAACCGAAGATCCATCCGGTGATCTTGTCCGGTGGTTCCGGGTCCCGGCTTTGGCCGATGTCGCGCGCGCACTACCCGAAGCAGCTTCTACCGCGGGCGGGATCGCTCACGATGCTGCAAGCCACAGCGAAACGGGTTTCGGCCGCCGCGCACTATGCGCCTCCCCTTATCATCGCCAACAATGCCCCCCGTTTTATCGTCGCCGAACAGTTACAAGCGGCCGGTATTCAACCGCGAGCGATCGTTCTGGAACCGGTCGGACGCAGCACCGCGCCGGCAGCGGCCATCGCCGCCCTCGCGCTCATTGAGGATTCGCCGGACGCCATCATGGCGCTGCTCGCTTCCGATCACGTGGTCGCGGACGAGGCCGCCTTCACGGCAGCGATGCAAACCGCGGCGCACGCTGCGGCGCAGGGATCCCTGGTCACGTTCGGCATCAAACCGGACCGGCCAGAAACCGGCTATGGCTATATCCGGCAGGGCGAACCCATTGCGGACAGCGATGGCGTGCAGCGCGTTGCAGAATTTGTCGAGAAACCAGACCTCGCCACAGCCGAAGGGTATTTACGCTCGGGCGATTATCTGTGGAACAGCGGCATGTTCGTCCTTGGGGCGCAGTCCTATCTTGACGAGCTTGAGCGGTTGGCGCCGGACATGATGGCTGCCTGCCGCAAGGCCTACGACGCGAGCTTTACCGATTTGGATTTCCTGCGCCTCGACCCCGATACCTTCGGGGCCTGTCCCGCCGACTCCATAGACTACGCGGTGATGGAGAAGACAGAACGGGCCGCCGTCGTGCCAGTCGATATTGGCTGGAACGATGTTGGCGGATGGCCAGCCCTATGGGACCTCGCGGAGAAAGACCCAGAGGGCAATGCCGTTATGGCCGACAGCCTGCTGCAAGATGTTCGCGGCTCCTATCTGCGGGCGGATGACGGCCGTTTGATCGCCGCAATCGGTGTCGAAGACCTGATCGTCGTGTCGACCGCGGACGCCGTTCTCGTTACTCACCGCGACCGGGCCAGCGACGTCAAGAACACCGTGGATCAATTGAAGGCGGATGATCGCTACGAGGCGCTGCACCATCGCCGGGTGTATCGGCCATGGGGCGACTACAACGATATCGACGAAGACTCGCGCTTCCGCGTAAAGCGCATCATCGTCAAACCGGGCGGCATCCTGTCCCTGCAGAAGCACAAGCACCGGTCCGAACACTGGGTGGTCGTCAAGGGTAGCGCGATCGTCACCCGCGGCGAAGAGGTCACGGAACTGCAGGAAAACCAATCGACCTATATCCCCAAAGGCGTGGTCCACCGTCTTGAGAACAAAGGCGAAGAGCCCTTGCATTTGATCGAAGTACAGGTCGGTGATTATGTCGGCGAAGACGACATCGAACGACTTGAAGACACCTATGGACGCGATTAAATCAAGGCGATTGCGTCGAATGCGGCGACCGACACCGCAGGGAACTTCTTATTAAATCTCTTTTTCGTCACCAATTTGGGGGACGTTCCTTGTCGCCCGCTCGGATATTAGCCCATCAGATAAATCTATTTGACGGGGTCAAAAATAGTGAGCACTCACATGTCGTCTGTGTTACCCACCACTCTGCTTCATAACAATAAATTGCTTGTCGGAGAAAATTCGAGCATGGCCGACCAGACGGTAAAATCGACGAATATCACGGCAGTCGAAAGCCGCGTCACCTTGCAGGATCGGATCAAACGCGGCGGTCACCGGGGCGGTGTGCTGTGGTTCACCGGCCTCTCGGGGTCAGGAAAATCGACCTTGGCGATCGAGCTGGAACGGCGTCTGTTCAACATCGGCTACAACG
>JAPPPC010000854.1 GCA_028817685.1 Rhodospirillaceae bacterium | reverse complement strand
GTGTCTCGCCGGGCATTGCCGTCGGACCCGCGCATCTGAGCGAAGCGGGAATGCCGACGGTCCCGGAATACGCGATCCGAAAATCGGCTGTCGGCGCGGAGAATGAGCGGTTGAAGACCGCCGTCGAACGGTCCGGCCGGCAGCTTCGCCGCTTGCGCGATCGCGCCAGGTCGGTGCACGGCGCGTCCGGCGAGGATCTCGGCAACTTGCTGGATGCCTATTTACAGATGCTCACGGGATCGCGCCTGGTGCGCGGGGTGGAGCGTCGTATCACCGAACAGCGTATCAATGCCGAAGCTGCCGTGCAGGCCGAAATATCGGACATCGCGCACAGTTTCGAAGACCTGCCGGACCCCTATATGGCGGCGCGCGCCGACGATGTGCGCGAAGCCGGCGCCCGTTTGATCCGCAATTTGACCAAGGCGCCGTTCCGCGGATTTTCCAGCCTGCCGCAAGGCAGTGTAGTCCTGGCGGAGGAATTCAGTCCGGCGGATGCCGCGCTGATGGACCCGCGCCAGGTCGCCGGGTTCGCAACCGTTCTCGGCGGTCCGGAAGGTCATACGGCGATCATGGCACGGTCGCTCGGCATCCCGGCGGTCCTCGGCGCGACGGGGCTGACAACCGGCGCGCGCGATGCGGGTTCGGTCATAATCGATGGCATCAGCGGTCTCGTGATCGTCAACCCGACGCCGGCGACATTGCGCGAATACGACAAGCGGCGCGAGGCGCTGCGCCGCGAACGGCGGCGGTTTGCACGGCTCCGCGATCTACCCGCCATCACGCGCGACGAGACGGAGATCACGCTTTCGGCGAATGTCGAGCTGCCACAGGAAACGAATCAGGCGATGCGGCACGGCGCGATGGGCATCGGTTTGCTGCGCAGCGAGTTCATGTTCATGAACCGCGACACCCCGCCCAGTGAAGAGGAACAGTTGGCGGAGTTGAGCACGATCGTTAGGGGCATGGCGGGCCGCCCTGTCACCATCCGAACGTTGGATGTCGGTGGCGAGAAGCTGGCCTATTCCTTCGGCGACCAGCTCATTGACACGGTCAACCCCGCGCTCGGGCTTCGGGCGATCCGCTTTTCGCTGAAACATCCCAAACTGCTTGAAGATCAGATCTCCGCGATACTCCGTGTTGGCGCGCTGGGCCCCGTCCGCATTCTGCTCCCCATGATCGCCACCACCGGCGAGGTCCGCCGCGTGCGCGAGGTCATCGACGTGGTCGCCCGGCGTCTCAAACGCCGGCGCGAGCCCATCGCCGACCCTTTGCCGCCTCTGGGCGTGATGATCGAAGTGCCTGGCGCGGCATTGGCCGCCGACGCCTTGGCGCGTGTATCGGATTTCTTCGCGATCGGCACCAACGATTTGACCATGTACACGCTGGCGATCGATCGCGCCGACGAACAAGTCGCCCATCTTTACAACCCGTTGCATCCTGCGGTTCTGCGGTTGATCCAATTCACCGCCGAAGCCGCCCTGCGTGCCCGTATCCCGTTCAGCGTCTGTGGCGAGATCGCCGGCGACCCTCGCTATACCGCGCTCTTGCTGGGATTGGGCGTTCGCGACCTTTCAATGGCGGCAGGCAGTTTGCCACGGGTCAAGCAACGGGTGCGCAGCCTGGAACTCACCGCAGCGACAGTCCGCGCGCAGGCCATCATGGAACAGGCCGATACCGGGCGAATCGCGACATTGTTGGACGACTTTAACGGTTTGGCATAACCAGAAAACGGATTCGCCGCCCGGATTGGCACGTGCCACAGCGCTGAACGGTGCGGTTTTCCTGGCGTAAACGATATATAAAGAATTCTTTATATATTTCTTGCGATACCATCCAATGCTTGATATACGCCCGGTCAACATGACGCAGCGTGCGCCGACCGGCCGCGACAGAACGAGGAGAATTTGATGACAGCCGCCAACGACTACAAAGTCGCCGAAATGGAACTCGCGGATTGGGGCCGCAAGGAAATCGCCATCGCCGAAACGGAAATGCCGGGCCTGATGGCGCTGCGCGAAGAGTATGGCGATTCCAAACCACTCGCCGGCGAGCGGATCGCAGGCTGTCTGCATATGAC
>JAPPPC010000878.1 GCA_028817685.1 Rhodospirillaceae bacterium | reverse complement strand
CTCCAACGCCGCCCGTTCAACTGATTGACGTGAAAATAGCCGCAGCCTTCATTGTTGCCGCTGTTGAAATCATTCGTGCGCGGAATGCCCGATTCATCGGCGGCCCCGACGAATGCGTCGAGGATCTCCCAGCTGGTACGTGGCTCGTTGACCTTCCACTCGCCGCCGGCGCCGTGCAGGTCGTTGCCCCCCCGGAAATGGTCCTCCTGCTTCTTGAACAGCGGCAGCACATCCTCCCAGCCCCAGCCTTCGAGGCCGAGCTGCCGCCAGCCGTCATAATCCGCCGCCTGCCCGCGCATATAGACCATGGCGTTGATCGCGGAGCAGCCGCCGATCACCTTGCCGCGCGGATAGGCCAGGCTGCGGCCATTGAGGCCCGGTTCCTCTTCAGTCTTGAACATCCAATCGGAGCGGGGATTGCCGATGGCGAACAGGTAACCGACCGGGATGTGGAACCAGATCCAATCGTCCTTGCCGCCGCCCTCGATCACACCGACCGTATACCGACCGTTCTCGCTCAAACGGTTGGCCAGCACGCAGCCGGCCGATCCAGCCCCGACGACTACGTAATCGAAACCCTGTTCGCTCAAACGCGCCTCCCCTAAAGACGCATGCAGAGTATCAAATCCACGGCATCGCGTCCTTCGTTGAGATGAACAGCGACCCGTCGCGGTGGCTTTCCGGCATGTCGGCGCGCGTTTCGACGCGCTGCCAGGCGATCTTCTGCGCGAACAGGTTGACCGGCAGACTTTCAAAGTGGGCATGGATTCGATCGGCATTCGCCGCGCTGCCCACTTCGACCACCGCGTCCGTCCTCTGCCAGAGCGCGGCGTCGGTCGCGCACAGCACGTCGGCTTCATGCCCTTCAATATCAATTTTGACCAAATCGGCCCAGGCCATGTGGGGCAGCGCATTTTCGACGGTGACGGAAAAGCGCTCCAGTTCACCATAGGGCGACGCTTTCGCCCCGGTTAGGTGGCTGCCCGTGGTGTTGCCCAACACGCGCGTAAATTCATGGGTTCCGTCCTCGGTCGAAAGCGCCACCGGTCTGCCGGCAACCTGTTGGCAGCCGTTACGCTCCAACGTCTGCTGCAAAAGGGCTAAATGTTTAGGATCGGGCTCGAACGCGCGGACCTCGTAGCCACAGCGATCCAGGATTAGTGTGTGCAGCCCCAGATTGGCGCCGAAATCGGCGACCCGGCGATACAGTTCCCGGTTCCGCCAGTAGAAGGCGAACAGGATCATCTCGTCGAGGCCGAAGAGGTCCAGCGTATCGATATTGCCCAGCTGCACATAGGGAAACACGATTTCTCCGAAGGGCGGCAGATCGACGGGTATTACGTCCGGCGAGGCGAACTTGTCTGCGACGGACCGAATGAGCTGCGGTTTCAAGTGACCGTACCGTTCCGAACCCGGGACATGCTGTGCGGCGCAGTTCGGGAGTGCTTCAACGAGCGTGGCGAGATCGAACGCCTGCACGGTGCTTAACATGATCCGCCTTCCGGAAAGGTCCAGGCATCCTGGATCACCCGCAGCTCGCAGCTCTTTCGCGGCTTCGTCATACCGTCCTGACAGTTCGTCTGGTGAATCGTCCAATTGTGGAACAGGAAGACATCGCCGACTTTCAGTTCGGGGGCGAAGATTTGTCCCTCTTCAAAATCGTCGAAAACAGTCTCATTGATTGTCTTGAGTCGCCCCGCATTGAAGGTCTCTTCGACCGGGTCGTATTCGACGTATCGCTGCATATCGAAGACGTTCGCGCGAATTATACGAAGGCCCGGCGCCTCGATGCCGCACGTGTTCAGAGGGACCCAAAAATTGAGACCGAAATGCCGCGGATTATGATACTGGCCATCGATATGCCAGGGCGTCGGTCCCTGCCATTGCTCGCGCTGCTGTTCGGAACTCGGTGAAATTCGCCGCACATGCGCCGACGGTGAGCTGCGAAAATCGCCGTCGAAAAATTTCGACATGATCCGGTGGAAACGAAAATTGCCGATCAGGTCGAATATGGAAAAACCCAGATTGGCCTTCTCGAAAAACCCCGGCGGAAGCTGACCGTTCTGCAGGTTATACG
>JAPPPC010000667.1 GCA_028817685.1 Rhodospirillaceae bacterium | reverse complement strand
CGGATGCGGCCTCGATCCAGACCTTTGCCGAACGCGATGGCGACGATTGGGTGAGCAACGGCCGCAAGATGTACATCACCAACGGTGGGCGCGCCGATTTGATCGTGCTGTTCGCTCGGACCGAAAAGGACGCCCCGCGCGGCGGTGGCATCAGCCTGTTCCTGATCGAACAGGGGACACCCGGCTTCTCGGTCGGCCAGACCTATGAGACGATCGCTCACACGGCCAATCCGATCGCCGAGCTGGTGTTCGACGATTGCCGGGTACCGAACAGCTGCCTGATGGGTGCGCCGGGTGAGGGCTTCCGCTACATCCAGGTCGGCTTTGCGAAGACGCGGGCCATATACGGCGCGCGCTGCGCCGGTGTGGCGCAAGGGGCACTCGACTACGCCTTGTCCTATATGCAAACCCGTGAACAGTTTGGTCAGCCTTTGTCATCCTTCCAGGCCCTGCGCTTCCGTGCCGCGGAGCTCGCCGCGCGGATCGAGGCAGGACGCCAGCTTTCCTATCACGCCGCCGTTCTGGCCGAGGACGAAACCGACGACGCACCGACGGCCGCCTCCATGGCCAAAATGGTCGCCAGCGATGTGTGTACCGAAGTTACCCAACAGGCGGTGCAGTTTCTCGGCGGGCACGGCCTGACGAAGGATCATCCGGTCGAGCGGTTCTATCGCGAGACCAAGCTGTTCCAAATCGGCGATGGGTCGAGCGAGATGCTGCGGCTGCTCGTCTCGCGGCATCTCAACCGTCAGTCCCAGGCCGGGATGAGCGCCAGGCTGGCCAGCGACTAGGCACGGCGCCGGGGGAGGAGGCGAAGAATGATCTATTCCGTTGAACTGAACTTCAGCGATCCGTCCCGCGAGACGGAATGGCACGCTTGGTACGAGACCTATTTGATGAAACTGGTTTCACTCGACGGTCTGAACACGGCGCAACGGTTTCGTGCGGTGGCGCCGGAGATGGTGACCTGGGAGTTCCTGGCGCTGTACAGCCTGGAAACGTTGGATGTCTATGAGAGCGATGCATATCGGAACATGGGCGGTGGCGGCAATGCGAGCGTCGCCTATCACGGGGCGATTACGCGGCGGCGGAATGTCTATGATGGGATCGCGCGGATGCCGGAAGTGCGCGAGAATGGTCGCATTTTGTATTGCGAGGATGCTCCCTTCGGGTTCGATCTGCCGAACACACTCTTTACCCCCCTTCGTGCGGCCTCGGGACCGCGCCAGGCTGGTGCCACCTCGTTGGACGGTCAGCCGGCAAGCCGGGCGATCGCGGTAACCGATGCGGCGACCGTCGAAGCGCTGAACCTGACGGCCATGGACGGTCTCGCCGTTTATGCGCCAATCACCAAACGCCATGAGTAGCCGGGAATACGATCTGCTGGTTGTTGGCGCCGGTCTCGCCGGGCTGACGACGGCGAACCGCGCCGCACAGCTCGGGCTAACGGTCGCGGTGCTCGAGAAGGGGACGGACGACCGTTATCTCTGCAACACGCGCTATACCGGGGGGACGGTGCATATATGTCTTACCGACATCATGTCGGGAGAGGCGGCGCATGTTGAATCGATCGAGCGCCTTTGCGATGACGCCCGTCCGGACTTGGTGCGCGCGGTCGCCCGCAACGCGGAACGCGCCGTGCGCTGGCTGCAGGGCGAGGGCAGTAAATTCATCAAGGCGAGCGCCAGCCCGCACCACCGCTGGGTGCTGGCGCCGCCGGGCCGGACGCGGCCGGGATTGGACTGGGAGGGCCGGGCCGGCGATGTGCTGCTGCGCCGCCTCGGCGATAATCTGACCGAGCGTGGCGGTGCGCTTTTCCGCGGCGCGCGTGCCCGGGAATTGATCACCGCGAACGGCCGCTGTGTCGGAATCGCTGCTGATGTCGCCGGTGAACCGCAATCCTATTCATCCCGCGCCGTTGTGCTTGCCGATGGCGGATATCAGGCTGCCCCGGACCTGTTGAAAGCGCATATCTCAAACGCACCACAACGGCTGCATCAGCGGAATGCGGGGACGGGGACCGGGGACGGGTTGCGCATGGCGCAGGGCGCCGGGGCCGCGTCAGTCGGTCTGAATC
>JAPPPC010000580.1 GCA_028817685.1 Rhodospirillaceae bacterium | reverse complement strand
ATTAAGGGCACATAACGCCTAATTGCGATCGGAGACAAGTATAGTGTCCCCGTAATTAAAGCGGCTCTGAAAAAAAGGGGACACAATACTTAATTCGGCATCGCGATACGTATTCCATTCCGGGTATCGCCGTACGCCTCCTTAACAAAAGACAAGCAATTGCGATGGATCAATGCGCCAGGCCTCCCGAGTCTGCAACTCTCCTATTGGGGTTGGGAATGACACAAAGCATATGGGAGGAAGAAAAGTGGCACCCTCGAATCCTGGCAAATACCTCGCCCTAGCCGCAACGGTTCTAGGTCTTGCGGTTGGCACCCCAGCGAAGGCGGTTACGATCAGCAACGCGGTCTTGGAAGCCGTCATCCTGGAGGAAAATGTACTCGCGACATCCGACCTGAACACCCGTGTGGCGCGATTTCTCCTGGAATGTCTCTGCGACGCCATCACCGGCCAGCGCGGCGCTGGGGGAACCGCGCTCGCGGAAGGCGGTGCGTTGGCGACCACACCGGGGCATCCTCCGGTCAATTGGTTCGGCGACACCGGCTTTCTAAGCGCGGTGTCCAGCGGAACCGGTGGCAACCTTGCAACGGCATTCGCACAGAACAAGCCGCGCGGGAAGATTGTCGAAGCCGGCGTCACCGGAACAGGATCGGCGGAAGCATTCCTGACCTGGAACGGTGATGTGAAATTCGTCCGCTCAGCGACGACCGGCACCCAGTTCGGTACATCCAACACGGATGACCCTACCGCACAGCAGGTGCAATCGGCGACGATCACCTTCACCTATGCGATGGAAGATACCGGCGTTTCCGCCGGGGCGAGCGGGAGCGGTTCGGTCGGTATCGAGTTCTCCTGGAACGGCGAAACGACGTTTAACGGGGGAGCATCCTTCGATCAGGACACCAATGATGGCGCCCCGGCATTTTCGGGCGGACTGGCTGCCTTTGCGGGCAACTTCAACAACACGGATTTTTCAATCGAATCCGATGATCTGGATATCAGCCAGGAAGTAACACTGGCGCTCAACAGCGACGACATACTGTCGTTTTTCGGATCCGGTTCGGGACTGACGACGTTCAATGCCGGCGAACTCACCATGAGCTTCAGCGGCGCAATGTCCGCCGCAGCGGCGAATGCGGAAGACAATGGCGGTGATGACGACAAAGAAGTGCCGGAACCGGGTTCGCTCCCTCTCATCGGCATCTGTTTGGCAGGGTTCGCCATCCTTCGGCGGCAGCGGGGACGACAAGCCCGTTGACCCACGGCGTTACAGGGCGGTCTTTCCGCTCCTGACGCGCCCGGCAGGATTGGCAAGGCTAGTCGCCCGCAGCGTTGTGGAGATCAAGTGCGGTGTCTTCTCGGCTATCAAAACGGCAGTAGCGGCACCGCTTCATTTACGGGGACATAATACTCATTTACGGGGACATAATACTTAATTTCGGGCGGAGATAAGTATTGTGTCCCCGTAATTTTGGCGAACGGACCGCTTCTATGAAGGCGCGGGGGACGTCCGGCAGAAGCAGGCGCTGTCGATGGCGACATCGGCGCGCGACTTGGCGAATTCCAGGCTCTGCTGCAGCTGCCGGTTTTCCAGAGACCCCGCCGTCTGCGCGACGCATTCGGCAAGCCCCTGCAGCGCCCAGACATTGTTCGGGTGCTGGCAACAGCGCGGCAGATCCTGCTCGAAACCGAGATCGGCACGAAACACGGATTCGGCTTCGCGAAACTGCCCCTGCTCCGCCAGCAGCGCGCCCAGCGCATGGCGCGGCGGATGCATCCAGGCCCAGGGCTCCGTGTAGTTGAGCCCGTCATCGAGATCGACCGCAAGGCGCAAGCTGCGGAACGCCCGGTCGTAGTTGCCGCGGCGATATTCCAGCTCGCCGTCGAGCATCGCCGCCCCGATCTCCAGCACATTGCGGACGGGGTTACTGAGAATGATCATCGTCTCGGGAATGGCGGCGCACGCCGCCTCATATGCGGCCTGGCACGCTTCGGCTTCGTCGATGTGTCCGAGCGCCGCGTGCGCAACCCCTTGGCCATAAGCATGCATCGCCACGCCAATGGGGCGGAGCGACGGCGCTTTCGGTCCCGGCGACGCGACCAGCTCGTGCCAGCGGCCGAAACGGACCAGGACATGCGTGCGCATCGCCGCATAGCCGTCCAGCATGGCCGCCATGAAGGGCGCACTCTTGGAAATCAGGTCCGGCGCGGCCATGCCGCAGATCCTGTCGGCGGCATGGAGGGCATTGCCGTATTGCCCCAAAAACATCGCCGCATACATGAAGAGATGCAGATCGTGGCAGCGCGCCGTAGTGTAGAAATTGCGGTCGCCGGCATAGTCCAAATACTGATCGTCCGCGCGGACCGCACGTTCGCTCTGCGACACGGCCTGCGCGTAGTCGCCGCACAGCACATAGATGTGCGCCGGCATATGCTCCAGATGGCCCGCATCCGGCGCGAGGCCGCGCAGCATGTCGGCCGCCTTCAGCGCGCGCTGCGGAAAGGGCGACATCTCCAAGGCGTGGATGCACATGTGGAGAATGCCGGGATGGGCCGGCCCCACCCGCTCGATCCGGTCGATCCAGTGATCGAGAGTTGGCATGATTTCGGCGGTGCGTGACTGCGGATTGGCCTCCCCGGTCTTGAGGTCCCAGAGTTGCCGGGGCGTGCAGGTCACCGCCGCTTCGGCGTAAAGCGCCGCGACATCCGGGTCGTCCTGATGTGCCCGATAGACGTCGGCCATCGCATCGGCGAATTGCCACTGCCAGTCGGTCAGAATTTCATGGCCCCGTTCGTCCGGGTTCTGATAGCGCTTCGTCAGGGCTTCGATAAGGGCTCGCTCGGATGGCGCCGCTGCGGCGGCCAACGATACCGCACGTTGCACCGCCTCATGGCAGACCGGCAGCGTCTCGGCGATCTCCGCCTCGGTGAACCGGATCCAGGGCCGGTTGTAGAACGGTCCCGCCGCATAGGCGATCCCCCACCATGCCATGGCGCAATCCGGATCGGCCTCCACGGCATT
This sequence comes from Rhodospirillaceae bacterium, assembly GCA_028817685.1. Lineage (GTDB taxonomy): Bacteria > Pseudomonadota > Alphaproteobacteria > UBA8366. Next base: position 6,083 of record JAPPPC010000580.1, on the reverse strand, counting down.
TCTGAAACAGACAACCGCTTCTTCGTGATTATAGCCATAGGTCCAGTTGAGACCGCGGTCGAACCAGCGCTGCGCCGCCGCGGACTCCGTCGAGATGTTGCGCGACCAGAGCCCGAGATCGAATGGATAGTTCATGCGGTTGCCGCCCTGCGCAGCGCCGGACATCACGCACCCGGTAGCGTGTAGTCCTTGAACTGTTCGCGAAGCTCGTTCTTCAAAACCTTGCCGGTACCGCCGATGGGAAACGAGTCCACGACCACGACATCGTCCGGCAGCCACCATTTGGCGACCTTGTCTTCAAGATAGGACAGGATATCGTCCTTGTCCGGGCTCTTCCCTTCCGCGGGTACGATCAGCAGCAGCGGCCGCTCGTCCCACTTCGGGTGCGCGATACCGATCACCGCCGCCTGCAGCACATCCGGATGCCCCATCGCGGTGTCTTCAAGGTCGATGGAACTGATCCATTCGCCGCCCGATTTGATGATGTCCTTCTTGCGGTCGACGATCTGCATGTACCCCTGGGGGTCGATCGAGGCGACATCGTTGGTGTCGAACCAGCCATCCTCATGCGCCTCGGAATTCTCGAGGCCAAGATAGCCGCTGCAAATGAAGGGTCCTTTGACCTTCAACTCCCCATAAGCCTCACCGTCATGCGGCAGCGGGTTGCCCTGATCGTCGGTGATCATCATCTCGACGCCGTAGGGCGGCCGGCCCTGCTTGGATTGGATGTCGAGCTTCTCCTCGGCCGGCAGGTCCCGCATCGCCGGGGCCAACGTGTTGATCGCACCGACCGGCGACATTTCCGTCATGCCCCAGCCGTGCCGGACCTCGACCTCGAACTCTTCTTCGAAGGCCTGGATCATCGAACGCGACGCGGCCGAACCGCCGATGACAATGCGCTGCAGATGATCCAGCGTCTTGCCGTGCTCGCGCATATAGGCGAGCAGCATGATCCACACCGTCGGTACGCCGGCGGTGAAGGTTACCCGCTCGTCGTTCAGCATTTCGTAGACCCCCTCGCCATCAAGCCTGGCACCCGGCATGACCAGCTTGGTGCCCGTCATCACCGCCGCGTAGGGAATGCCCCAGGCGTTGGCGTGGAACATCGGCACGATCGGCAGAATGCATTCATTGTCCGACAGGTTCAGCACATTCGGCATCGCCACGGACAGCGAGTGGAGCACCGTCGCCCGGTTGGAATAGAGAACGCCCTTCGGGTTGCCCGTCGTGCCGGAGGTGTAGCAGAGCGACGAGGCCGTCCACTCGTCAAATTCAGGCCAGTCGTAGGACTCGGATTCGGCGTCGATCAGGTCTTCGTAACAGATCAGGTTCTCGATCGCGCTTTCCGGCATGCCCGCGCGGTCGGTCAGCACGATGACGCCCTTCAAGGTTTTCGCCTGATCGGCAACCTATTCGATCAGCGGCAGGAAGGTGGTGTCGACGAAAACGTATTGGTCCTCCGCATGATCCAGCATGTAGAGGATCTGCGCGGGATGCAGGCGCGGGTTCATGGTGTGACAGACCGCGCCCATGCCGGAGACACCGAAATAGATCTCGAAATGGCGGTAGGTGTTCCAGGCGATCGTCCCGACCCGGTCGCCGAGCTTGATCCCAAGCCGGGTCAGCGCGTTCGCCAACTGCTGGGACCGGCGGTGCGTCTCGGCATAGCCATATCGGTGGATCGGCCCCTCGACCGTCCGCGACACGATCTCGCTATCGCCATAGATCGCCGCCCCGTGCCGCAATAGCGACGACACCAAGAGCGGCGTGTCCATCATCAGTCCGCGCATAGGCTTTTCCTCTGTTACCTAAATTTAAGCTGTCCCGTCCTGCGATGCGCGCCGGCTCTCTTCGGCTACGCCTCTTCCGCCCGGAAGAACGGCGCCGTCCCCTTGATCGTCGTGCGGTGCATGCGGCGGCGGGTGTTTTCCTCGTCGAACGGGCAGGCCTTGTGCATGGAGTTGCGGTTGTCCCAAATGATCACGTCGCCGGGCCGCCATTGATGCACATAGGTGAATTCCGGCCGGGTCGCGAAATCCAGAATCTCGCGGATCATCGTCTGGCTTTCTTCATCGGCCACACCCTCGAAACGCCGCACCCAGATTTCCGACAGGAACAGCGCTGGCTTGCCGTTCACCGGATGGGTCCGCACGGCGGGATGACCGATCGGCGGGACCCGTGCCTTCTGTTCCTCGGTCAGTGCCGGACGATCGCGATGCGCGCGCTCATACTGCCAGACATAGTCGAAGACGGCGGACTGACGGGACAGCCAGTCGCGGCGTTCCACCGGCAGCGCGTCATGCACCGCGCTCATGCTCACGATCGCGGTCTCGCCACCCTCCTCCGGACATTCCAGGCAATGGAACACCGATCCCATGCTGGGCTCCGGCAGATAGGCGAGGTCGGAGTGATACTCCTTCGAGCCGCCATAGGCGCCGATATGTTTGCCGTTCTCGACGATGTTGGAGACGACGAAGATCTCCGGATGCCCCGGCAGGCAGAAATTCTGCAGCACATGCTCTTCCAGGTCGCCGAAGCAGCGGCTGAACGCGATATGCTGTTCCGGCGTCAAATCGCTTTGCCCCCGAACCAGCAGCACCGAACGGTCGGCCAATTCCCGCTCCAACCGGTCCCGCGCATCGCCGGTTAGCGGTCGGCTCATATCCAGCCCGGAGACTTCCGATCCAACATTCTCGGTCAGGTGTTCGAAGTGCAGTGGCATCTTGTTGCTTCCAAATGGTTCCACGATTGGACGAAAACTAGCACATGGCCCAAACTAGGGCACCGGACGGCTGGAACCAATCATCGGACGCCCCAGACATGCCCATCGAAGTCACCCCCTTGTCGGATGTCTTCGGCGCCGAGGTAACGGGCGCCGATCTGAACAATTGGGCGGACGACGAACAGTTCGATCGGATACGCCAAGCGTTTCTGGACCACGGTGTCATCGCGATCCGCGATCAGGAAATCGATCCTCAAGCACAAATCGCCTTCGCCCGCCGGTTCGGCGAGCTGCAAGGCCATGTTCTTTCGAAATTCTGCCTGCCCGACCATCCGGAGATCCTTGTGCTGTCGAACCGGCGCGAGAACGGCGCGCCGGTCGGCATCGCCGATGCAGGCCGGCACTGGCACAGCGACATGTCCTATGCGGAACGGCCGCCGCTCGGTTCCATGCTCTACGCGCATGAAAACCCGCCGGAAGGCGGCGACACGTTGTTCGCCGATATGCACGCCGTGCTGGACGCGCTGCCCCCGGCAACACGACGCCGCGTCGACGGTCTGCAGGGCGTCTACAACTACACGCGCGATTACGAGAAGGCGCGCGCGAAAAACCCGGACCGGCCGCCATTGAGCGCCGAACAGTTGGCGTCATTGGGCGAGGTCACCCACCCGGTCGTCCGCACCCATCCCGACACGGGCCGCAAGGCACTCTACGTCAATGAGGGCCATATGATAGGCCTCGCAGGTCTGCCCGAAGACGAAGCGCACGCGCTGATGCAGGAACTGTTCGCCTTCAGCATTCGGCCCGAATTCGTGTACCGTCATATCTGGCAACGCCACGACGTCCTGTTCTGGGACAACCGCCGCGCGCTGCACCATGCCCTGCCCTACGACCGCCAGCATATCCGCCACATGCACCGCGTCACGGTAGCGGGCGACCGGCCCTTTTGAACGAGTCGAACGGGCGCTCGCGCGGCGAATCGGCGATAATTTTACGAAAATCAAAGGTCGTTTTCCGAAATTTTAGCTACCGAGACCCAAACTATCGGAAAGGACGTTGCGATTCGTGGGATTCCCGACCGTTTCGGTTTGAATTGACCCCGCAGCGCGATACCTTTTTTAACCAAATCGACCGTTTCGACGTGACCAGGATGGGATGAACACGATGGCCGCACCGATTGTATCGCTGGACGACAAATACGCGCTGGAGTCCGGCCGCGTCTTTCTGACCGGCATTCAGGCGCTCGTCCGATTGCCATTGATGCAGCGCCAGCGCGACGTCGCGAACGGGCTGCACACGGGCTGCTTCATCTCCGGCTATCGCGGCTCGCCGCTCGGCGCACTCGACCAGCAGCTCTGGCAGGCCAAACCGTTTATCGAAAAGAACCACATTCATTTCGAGCCGGGGGTCAACGAAGACCTCGCCGCGACGGCTGTGTGGGGCAGCCAGCAACTCAATCTGTTCCCGGACGCCAACTATGACGGCGTCTTTTCCATGTGGTACGCGAAAGGCCCCGGCGTCGACCGCTCCGGCGACGTGCTGCGGCACGGGAATTTCGCGGGCTCCTCCGAACATGGCGGCGTCCTGCTGCTGGCCGGCGACGACCACACCTGCAAATCCTCGACAACGGCGCACCAGACCGAGTTCGGCTTCAAGGATCTGATGATCCCGGTCCTGAACCCGTCGGGCGTACAGGAATTCCTCGATATGGGAATTCATGGCTGGGCGATGTCGCGCTATTCCGGTTGCTGGGTCGCCTTCAAGGTCGTAGCCGAGACGGCGGACACCTCGGCCTCGGTCTATGTCGACCCGACCCGCATTCAGACCATCATTCCCGACGATTTCGACATGCCGCCGGAAGGCCTCAACATCCGCTGGCCGGACGAGCCGCTGGTGCAGGAAGAACGGCTGCACCGCTACAAGCTCTACGCCGCGCTGGCCTATGCGCGGGCCAACAATCTTAACCGGGCGACGATCGACGGGCCGAACCGCCGTTTCGGCATCGTCACGGCCGGGAAATCCTATCTCGACGTCATGCAGGCGCTGGAAGACCTCGGCATCGACGAGGCGTTCGCCAAGGAAATCGGCCTGTCCGTCTACAAGGTCGGTATGACCTGGCCGTTGGAACGCGAAGGGATTCGGCAGTTCGCCGAGGGCATGGAGGAGATTCTCGTCGTCGAGGAAAAACGCGCCCTGATCGAAAACCAGTTGAAAGAGCAGCTCTACAATTGGCGCGCCGACGTGCGGCCGCGCGTGATCGGCAAGTTCGACGAGAACGGCGAATGGATCATGCCGTCCTTCAACGAACTGACCCCGGGCGAGATCGCCCGCGCCATCGCCAAACGGATCGAGCGCTTCCACACCGGCCCCCGCGTCAAGGAGCGGCTCGCCTTTCTGGACGACAAGGACAAAGCGCTGGCGGGGCTGGAGCCACCGATCAAACGCACCCCCTACTTCTGCTCCGGCTGCCCGCACAACACCTCGACCAAGGTGCCGGAAGGCAGCCGCGCCCTGGCCGGCATCGGCTGCCACTACATGGCGCAGTGGATGGACCGCGACACGGACACCTTCACGCAGATGGGCGGCGAGGGCGTGACCTGGATGGGTCAGGCGCCCTTCACCAGCACCAAACATGTCTTCGCCAATCTGGGCGACGGCACCTACTACCATTCCGGACTGCTGGCGGTGCGCGCCGCCGTCGCGTCGGGCGCCAACATCACCTACAAGATCCTCTACAACGACGCGGTCGCGATGACCGGCGGACAACCGGTTGGCACCGGCCTGTCGGTGCCGCTGATCTCGCACCAGCTTTTCGGCGAAGGCGTGCGGCGTACCGTCGTCGTCAGCGACGAACCGGAGAAATACTCGAACCGCTCCGGCCTTGCCGAAGGCGTTAGCATCGAGCACCGCGACGAGCTGGACCGCATCCAGAAGGAGCTGCGCGAACTGGAGGGCGTGACCGCGATCATCTACGACCAGACCTGCGCTGCGGAGAAGCGCCGTCGGCGCAAGCGAGGCACCTTCCCCGATCCGGAACGCCGGGTGGTGATCAACGAACTGGTCTGCGAGGGCTGCGGCGACTGTTCGGTGCAGTCGAACTGCCTGTCCGTGGTGCCGGTCGAGACCGAATTCGGCCGCAAGCGCACGATCGACCAGTCGAGCTGCAACAAGGATTTCTCCTGCCTGAAGGGGTTCTGCCCCAGCTTCGTAACGGTCGAAGGCGGCCAGTTGCGCAAACCGAAACCGGCCGCTGCGGCAACGCCAGCGACGGACGTCTTCGAGGTCCTGCCCGAGCCCACCGTCCCGGCCGTCGACGATCAGCCCTATGGCATTCTCATCACCGGTGTCGGCGGCACGGGGG
>JAPPPC010000409.1 GCA_028817685.1 Rhodospirillaceae bacterium | reverse complement strand
AATTGGCGATGCGCCGCCGGGATCAATCGATCCACGTCACCTATCGTCATCGTTTCGAATTCAGGGCGGGCGTTCGAAGCGAACATAAGATCGACCCCATAAATCCTGTCGTCGGTATTCTCGTCGAGCCAACGGAGCTCGACCTCCAACTCCTCCGCCGTGATGTGCGTTGTGCCAAGCACCCCCATGCCGCCGGCCCGACTCACGGCAGCCACCACGTCGCGGCAATGGGAAAAGGCAAAGATCGGCGCTTCAATGCCCAGCATGCGCATGACTTCCGTTTGCATAAGCGTCTCCTCGTTCGGAACTGGGATCTTGAAAAAGGATCGGCGCAATTTGTTTAGCCGTCAAATGCATAGTATTCAGTGTTCTCATGCATGAAATTGATATTAGAAATCTAGACCTCAATCTCCTGCGCGTTCTCCATGTCCTTCTGGAAGAGCGCAATGTCAGCCGGGCTGCGGACCGGTTGGCACTGTCGCAGTCGGCAACGAGCCATGCGCTCGGGCGAATCCGGGAATATTTCGACGACCCGATCCTGGCCCGGACCGCGCAAGGCATGCAGCCAACCTCGCGCGCAACCGCAATGGCGCCCGCTGTCGCAAGAATCCTATCCGACATCGCATCGCTGAGCGGCCGAGATGATTTTAGGCCGGAAACCGAGGAAGGCCTGGTGCGCATCACCGCCTTGCCGTTGATCACCGTTCACGTGTTGCCGCGGCTTTTCAAATTGCTGTCGAAGCAGGCCCCTGGCCTTCGCGTCGAATGTCGGCAATGGTCCGCTTCAACCCTGCAGGAAATCGAGCGGGGACAGATCGATTTCGCAATCGGCACGCGCGCGCAGTGCACGCACGACAATCTGCTTGTCGAACCCTTCCTCACGGAACGCTATTCCTGTGCGATGCGCCGCGGACACCCTGCCACCAAGAAACGGTTCACCCGGGCGGCTTTCGAAGCCTGGCCTCACCTGATGATCGACTCGGCACTGCCGCAAACGGGTCCAATCAACGCCACGTTGGAGTCACTTGGCGTACGCCGCGCGGTTAACTATTCAACACAGCACCTGCTGACCGCCCATCTCGCCTTGGAGCAATCGGATCTGATCGCGATCGTCGCCGATACGATTGCGCAGCTCTATACACGCAGCGCCGACATCATCACGCGCAAGCCACCAGTCGATGTCGGCGAGCTATCCCTGTTTCTCGCCTCTCACCCACGCCATCGTTCCGCGCCGCTTCATGTATGGCTACGTGAACGACTTCACGACGTGGCCGAGCAGGACCCGAAATGGCATCGCTGACGCGGCAAGCATAGAATTTAGATAAAATTTTACACAAAGTGACGCCAATCACAGCGCTGGCCGAAGAAGTCGCTATCTTCTAGTCATTCTTTAAGACGCGTGTGAGGCATCAATATGTTGGGAAGTATGGGTTTATTCGGCCGAAGGCGGCATGGCAGCAGCGACATCAACCTTGCACAAGGCCTCTCTATTACCTTCTGCATCCTCGCGATGACGGGAAGCTGGGTCGTGATTTTAGGGCTCGCAATCGCGTTCAAGTAGGTCGGACGGCGAATTCAGAATTCAGCCTGCTGGGCGGAAGTAGTCATCGGCAAAGGTCACGGACTCCGCGCCGCAAAACCGGCGCATCCGCTCCAGCGCCGCATCCATGGCCTGCCGGCGTGCGCGACCGAATTTCACCCCGCGCTCCGGCCACAACCCCATGACATGTAGCGAACCGTCCTCCTGACGCCGGTGCTTCATGTCGATGCGGCCGACGAACCGATCGCCTTCCAGGATCGGAAAGACGTAATAGCCATATTGCCGCTTGTGCGCCGGGACGAAGATTTCAATCCGGTAGTCGAACCCGAACAGCCGCTTCGCGCGCTGCCGGTCGCGAATCATGGGATCGAAGGGTGACAGAATGCGCAACACCGGTAGCGGGTCCGGTGCATCGTTCAGCCGCTCCAAGACATCGTCGAAGGCGTAGACGGCGCGCGGTTTTTCCGCATCCACGCATTCGACCTCGATTTGCCGCAGCCCGTTTCCGAGGTTTGCACGGCAACGCGCCTGAGGCTCCGGAT
>JAPPPC010000243.1:2332-9108 GCA_028817685.1 Rhodospirillaceae bacterium | reverse complement strand
GCGTTTCCTGTGTTGAACTTTGGGTTTTTCCCACTCGACACAGGAGATTGTCATGACTGAGCAAGCCATCAGCCCATTGCGCCGCCGCATGATCGAAGACATGGAGACCCGGGGTTTTTCGGAACAGACGCAGCGGGGATATCTGCGTTCGGTTCGGGACTTCGCGGTGTTTGTTGGGCGTTCGCCCGATCAGGCCGGGCCGGAAGATTTACGCCGCTACCAGCATCACCTTCGGATGTCGGGCGCCACGGCGACGACAATCAATTCGGCGGTATCGGCGTTACGGTTTTTCTTCGCCGTGACGCTGGACCGGAACGATGCGTCGGTCGGCCTGACCACGGTGCGCCAGCCGAGGAAGGTGCCGGTGGTGCTGAGCCCGGACGAGGTGGCGCGTCTTCTCGACGCAACACCGGGCCCCAAGTACCGTGCCGCCTTGAGCATCGCCTACGGCGCCGGCCTGCGTGCGTCTGAGGTGGTGTCTTTGAAAGTGACGGATATCGACAGCCCGCGCATGGTGATCCGGGTCGAACAGGGCAAGGGCCGCAAGGACCGCTACGCCATGCTGTCGGAGCATCTGCTCGAGACGCTCCGGTTCTGGTGGAAGGAAGCCCGCGCGATGGGTGTAATGCTACCCTCGGGCTGGCTGTTCCCGGGCCGGAACCCGGTCAACCCCCTGACCACCCGGCAATTGAACCGGGCCTTCCACGCGGCCAGGGAAGCGGCCGGCATCGACAAGCCGGTGAACCTGCACACCCTTCGTCACTGCTTCGCCACGCACCTGTTGGAGCAAAAGGTCGATATCCGCGTCATCCAGGTCTTGCTCGGCCACGCCAAGCTCGACACCACGGCCCGATACAGCCGCGTCGATAAGCGCATGCTCAATGCCGTCAAGAGCCCGCTGGAACATCTGAGCCCGCCGCCCGCCTGATCCGGGGGCAGCATGTCCCGCAACAGCCTGGAGGTCGCGGATATCTTCCGCGCCCATGGTGCTGCCTGGCGCAAGAGCAACGCCGGACACATCAGTCTCGCTCAGTTGAAGGTGATGAGTGCCATCGAACGCTGCCGCACGGCGGCGCTCGGCGGCCATGTGGAAGCCTGTGACGATTGCGGCCATATCCGCATCGCCTACAACTCGTGCCGCAACCGTCATTGCCCCAAGTGCCAGGGCAAGGCCGCATTGGATTGGCTGGCGGCGCGCCAGGCCGAGTTGCTGCCGGTGGAATACTACCACCTGGTGTTCACCCTGCCGGCTGCGATCAATTCGATTGCCTATCAGAACAAGGCGGCGGTCTACGCCATCCTGTTCCGGGCCGCCGCCGAGACACTGATCACCATCGCCGCCGATCCCAGGCACCTGGGGGCCCACATCGCCGTCACCGCCGTGCTGCATACCTGGGGCTCGGCGCTGACCCACCATCCGCATGTTCACTGTATTGTACCCGGTGGCGGCATCGCCTTGGATGGCAACAGCTGGATCAACTGCCGGCCCGGCTTCTTCCTGCCCGTGCGGGTTCTCTCCAGACTGTTCCGGCGGCTGTTCCTGGAGAGATTGGTTGGCGCCCACAAAGGCGGACGTCTCAACTTCTTCGGTGATCTCCGCCATCTCAGTGACGCGGCCGCCTTCCATGAACACCTGGCACCGGCCCGCAAGGTCGAATGGGTGGTCTACGCCAAACGGCCCTTCGCCGGGCCAGACGCCGTGCTCGCCTACCTGTCGCGCTATACCCACCGCGTCGCCATCTCCAACAGCCGCCTCATCTGCCTCGATGACAACGGCGTCACCTTCAGGTGGAAAGACTACCGTGCCCAGAAAGCCAATGGGGGACGCACCCGCCACAAGACCATGACCCTTAAAACGGACGAGTTCATCCGCCGCTTCCTCATCCACGTCCTGCCGCGTGGCTTTCACCGCATCCGCCATTATGGATTGTTCGCCAATGCCAACCGCGCCGGCAATCTCGAACGGGCAAGGCAACTGCTCAATGCACAGGCGCCAGAGGAAAAAGCCAGCGACAACCCAGACGAAGAAGAGGCGATCACGCCATCGCATCCCTGTCCCCATTGCGGCGGAACCATGGTCGTCATCGACACCTTCGAGCCAGGACATGCGCCCCGCGCCCCGCCAACACCGGGAGAACGAAGAAAATGCGCGTGACAAACAACCCGGCCAACCCATCCGCATCGACCGGCAACGCAGCGCTTTTGTCTCAGCCCAAACAGAGCCGTCGTGTCACATGGAAATCGACCATGACAAGAGGCCAGCGGACCCGAAAGACGATCGTCGGCAAGGCCATCGTCAATACCGAGAAGCCGATACGCCACGCCAAGGTCATCGCCAAACCGTCAAATCCCCATAGCCGACCCGGTCACAGAAACCCCGCCAAAACCGCCCGCGATTTCCTCCACTGAGGCTTGTCCGACACCTGCCGATCTCTGCATGACGCCGAAACCTCGCAGCGGCAGGTGTCCGACAACCCTTAACATCTCCGGTCTATCGTCTGCTAGAACCTTGACGTCCGGTTTCTGTTCAGTTTGCCGACATTTACGGCCAGCTTTGTGAATGACGCCTCCTGGCTATAAGGCGACTATCCACCGCCGCCACAATTAGGGCTGCTCCCGAAGCCATAGCAGACATGCTAACGTCTCGGCATGAGAGCTACAGCTCTTGTCGCGATTATTACCTTCGCATCACCTGCCGTCGCGGCGGTGCCGACGGTCCTCACTGGCAACGTCACCAAGGTCCGCGACGGCGACACCATCGAGGTCGGCAAGGTCCCGATCCGGCTGAATGGCGTCTCAGCGCCGGAGATGAAGGAGCCGTTTGGGCCCCAGTACAAGGCGTTCATGGTCGATCTAGTGATGGGCAAGCGGGTCCGCTGCGAACTGAACGGCCGGAAGACCTATGACAGGCTTGTCGGCGTTTGCTTTGTCAATGGCAAGGACATCGGCGCTGCGGTCATCGAGGCTGGTTTAGCGCTAGATTGCCCGCGATACTCGGGCGGACGTTACATGGCTGTTGAGACACAGAACGCGCGATCACGCATCAAATTACCGAGGTATTGCAAATGAAGCGCGCGGCGGCGTTCGTCGTTTTATTATTCGGTGGGAGCGCTTTGGCGGATATGCAGTCCATACACGGTTTCGCCATCGACCGCACCGAAGTCACCGTCGGTCAATTCAAGGAATTTGTCGATGCAACGGGCTACGTCACCGCCGCTGAAAAACGAGGCGGCGGGCTGGTCTACGGCGCAGGCTGGGAGCAAAAGAAGGGTTGGGTATGGTCTTCACCCTACGGTTCCCCGGCCAGTCCAAATGAGCCTGCAGTCCATGTGACGTTTGATGATGCAGCAGCCTACTGCACCTGGGCAGGCAAGCGGTTACCAAGAGATGAGGAATGGGAGAAGGCCGCATTCACCGAACTTCGGACTAATCCACAACCGCCGTTCAAAACTGGGATCACATACCCGTACCCCACCGGCGACACGCCCAAGGGGGCTAATTGCCTCAACGATTGCGGACCGACACCTGCCATCGACTACAGCGGCCGCCTGGACCGGGGCGTAGGTCACGCCCTTGCGGGCACGACACGGATCGGCGTCAACGGCCTGTATGATATGGGGGCTAATGTCTGGGAGTGGACCGAGGACGGTGGAGGCAATGAGAAGCGCACACGCGGCGGTTCGTGGTGGTATGGAGCCTTTCGTATGCGGGCAGATGACCACGCAACAAAACCGAAAGACATGGCTGTCGTTTACATTGGTTTTCGTTGCGCGAAGGATATGGAATGACCGCCACCCTCAACAACCTGATCGCCAATGACAACGGCCTCCGGGTCCTTTGCGACACCTGCAGCCGCGTGGCCGATATGGACGTACCTAAGCTGATCCATGCCTACGGTGGCGCTATGACGCTGCCGGAGATAGGCCGTAGGGCCAGATGTAAGGTTTGTGGAGGCCGAGGCGGCTCGGTGCAAGTCGTGGCGGTGAGGTGGTAATGGCCTCAAACCTCGACTTCATCGTCTTCGCTATCGAGCAGGCCAAACAGGCTGAAGCGTTCGGCTTTACGCGCAACGAGGCGTGCCGCAATCTAAAAACGGCCCTGCACCAATACTGGCAGAACAAGGAGTTGGGCCAGCACGGTCAGGCGCATCGCGATGAAATACCGATGTCAAAAGCGGCCAGGAAGGCACCCCAAGCCCAAACCCAAGTCGAACACGCCGTGCCCCAGCAAATCATCGTAAACATGCTGATGGACATGGAGCCGTTGACGAAGCGGCGTGTATCTATCCTACTGAAGAAGCTGTTCCGTGTTCGCCGGGTCGGGAATTGGAAGAAGAAATCGGAATAAAGACGAAGCAGATTTTCCATTTTTCAAACTTCAGCAAACCGGGTCGTGATCCTCGAGAGCAGGATGGCTACCCGCTGCGAGTAATCTCCATCGCCTACTTCGCTTTACTTCCCTATGAGGAGATCAAACTAGTTCCAGGCTCTGACGCCAAGCACGCTGATTTTTACAGAATCGGATCTGTGCCTAAAAGGAAATTGGCGTTCCCCGACCACCTGAACATTATAAACGGGGGATTAAACGCAATGTTGGGCCGAGACAATACCGATCGCCTTTTAATGCTCACATTAAACTTGGTGCCAAACACCTTCACGTTGCCGGAGCTTTACGCCAAATGTCGTCAAATTGGCGTTGAGATGTTTAAAGATAAAGCCAACTTTCACCGTTATATAAAGAAGAAGTTCATCGACAAGCACATCATCGCTGAAACCGGAAACCCACAGAGGCGAGAAGGCCAAATGGGGCCGCCAACGAAATCTTACCGACTGGTCAAGCGGAACGCCAAAATGTGAACAGCCTGTCATGTGTGTGTTGATAACGGAAGGCAGTCTATTTCAATTCCGTGTTTTAAGTCGCATTTCTAAAATCCGCTTTACCGCAGCATTCATTTCCTTCGCGTTACGCTTCAAGCCTTCCACTTCCTTGTCGGACAGTGGGATCGTTGCACGTTTCCACGCTGGAAGCTCTGTATCGTCGATCTGTGTATTCTTCTTGTTAACGTCGGGCAATGCGGGCCTCTTCGTTCACATATCTTCAACGCCCCAAAAATGCGACGGCGTATCTCATAAATTCTCAATGTCGACAGAGTTTCTGGTATTTTGCTGCTAGTACAGATTTTCAGATCAGAAATCTTTTCAAACAGGCCAATTTAATACGTTAAAGTAAATATCTCAGTGCGCGCGATCGCGTCTCGACGAAGTGGCAGAGACAAATATTGCTCAAGTTAATTGGCCTAACGCTATCATTGCTTATCGTTTTCCCGCCTTCAGTATTTGCCTTAGACATATACGGTGAATGGACACGAACCAAGGGGGATTGTCGTACATCACACCCAGATTGTTCTGCGCATCCGCATCCCCTTGTTCCGCACTCAATCGATACCACCTCATCGCTTCCTGATACCCGCCGGTTCTCTGATCCTTCGACATTGCCCATAGCCGCCGGCGGCGGCGGCATGTCGGTTGCGGAAAGGATTTCAGGGGCGCGCCGGAAAGGCCGGCGCGCCCCCCGATCGGCTCAGTGCGGCCGCCGGCGCGATGAGGCGCGGATCATCCAGGACGAGGGGCGTCTACGCCCGTCCTCGGCGGGCCGGGCAAAGGCCGCGAGGTGGATGACGCGGTCGTCACGAACGAGCCCGCCGCCGGTGACGTCGCTACCGTCGAACCGCAGGTCCCTGCCGAGACCGACGGCCTTGAACTCGGCGGCCGTCGCGCTCGCGACGATATCGAGGAACCGCGCCGCGACCTCGGGGCCGGTGCCTGGACTGTCGTCGGCCATCGTCTCCAAGGCGTCGAGGGCGTAGCTCCGGGCCAGCTTGCGGAACAGGCGCCCGAACACATCCTCGGTCTCCAGAAGATCGAGGCCGGCCACGGTGCCGTCGATGGCGAACAGCGCACCGACCTGGCCCGGCTGGGTGTCCAGCGCCTCGACATATTCCTCGACCCGCCGCGCCCGCTGGTCATAGATGTCTGACATGGAACCGGTCTCCGAACGCACGCCCATGCGGACGGACTTGGCCGAGATCTCGTCCCAGACCTCCGATTGGTCGGAGCGGCGGCTGCCGCTGGCGCGCATGGCGCGCGATACGGACGCCGCCTTGCTGGCGCGCCCGCGGGCGAAATACATCCGGTCTTCCGAACTGAAGCTGCGGCCCCGGTAGGCCCAGCGGCCCTGTTCGACACAGGAGACCGGGATTGCGGTGGCGGCGCCGGCCGGCGCCAGGATGCTCAGGTTACCGGAACGTGGCGCAGCATGCAGTACGGCAAGCGACCGGACCGGTTGGTCAGCTTGGTGTCGTTCGGCAACATGTTCGCCCTGTTGTGCGAGCAGTTCATGCAGTTGTCGGTGCCACCATTGGGCATTCTCGATCTTCCTCGACATGCCTAGACTGGATGCCCTGGAATTGTGACGGGGTTTCGATTTCCTGTCGATAGCCGGTGTGGATCCCCAGGTGCGGGGCGGCCGCACCGGCTATCGAGGCCCACCGATTGGTTGCCATGTGGTTGCCACGAGATTTTCGGACAACGCCAAATGCACGCCAAGTCATTGAAAGAATTGGCGCACCCGGCACGATTCGAACGTGCGACCTCTGCCTTCGGAGGGCAGCGCTCTATCCAGCTGAGCTACGGGTGCTGAGGGGGCTTTACGGTCTGCAACATAGCGAAGTTTAGGGCGGGCCGCAATTGCCTTCTTGTCTGTATTCCCTGTCATTA
>JAPPPC010000243.1:0-2322 GCA_028817685.1 Rhodospirillaceae bacterium | reverse complement strand
GTGAAGGGTCGCCGGCAGCGGCTGCCAGTGGCCGCCCCGGCGCTCGAAGGCGAGGCGGGCGAACGACGTGCCGCCGCGACGTGTTTCGATCACGTCGGCGACGGCGACGTCGCCCAGGCACTCGACAGCGACGGCCCTGGGGACCGGCGGGCGGAACCCGCCGTTGGGGATTAGGGCCGCCGCCGTCGACTCGCCCACGACGGGCGAATGATGTTCGGCGAAGCAGGTTTCGGCGAGATCCCGGACCGTGGCTTCGTCCACGGTGTCGGCGTAGGCGTGCGGGGATCTCGTCATCGCGCTTACCCCCAGAAGAACTTGGTATGGTACTGGAACACCGCCAGTCCGGTGAGGGCGATGGCGTAGAAGGTCACCGCGAGGGCTTTTTCAAGGAACGATTTGTGCGTCTTCGTCGTCATGGCCTGTCTCCAATTTCCCCTGCCGTTGGACGATGGCTGGGAGCATACGGGCGAACCCGGGCCCCCGTCATTCGAAAGGGAAGTGAGAACATAAAATGAACACAACAACCACCGCGCGCCGGGCCTCACCGGCGAGACACCTTGCGACGGACCCGCCGAGACGCGATCTTGGTCGATGCGGATGACATCGCGGCAACGGCGAACCATCGCGGTCCTCGGACCGACCAACACGGGCAAGACGCACTTCGCCATGGAGCGCATGCTGGCGCACGAGAGCGGCGTCTTCGGCTTTCCGCTCCGGCTGCTGGCGCGCGAGAACTACGAGCGCGCGCTCGCCATCAAGGGCCCCGGCCAGGTCGCCCTGATCACCGGCGAGGAGAAGATCGTGCCGAAGCGCGCCAGGTACTTCATCTGCACGGCGGAATCGATGCCGCTGGACCGGCCGGTCGCCTTCCTGGCCCTCGACGAGGTGCAGATGTGCGCCGACCCGGACCGCGGTCACGTCTTCACCGAGCGGCTGCTGCGCGCCCGCGGCCAGCACGAGACCATGTTCATGGGCGCCGAGACCATGCGCGGGCTGATCAAGGCACTGGTGCCGGGCACCGAGTTCGTGACCCGGCCGCGCATGTCGTCGCTGAGCTACGCTGGCGTCAAGAAGACGGCGCGGCTGCCGAGACGCAGCGCGCTCGTCGCCTTCACCGCGCCCGACGTCTATGCCCTGGCCGAGTTGGGGCGCCGCCAGCGCGGCGGCGCGGCGCTGGTCATGGGGGGCTTGAGCCCGCGCACCCGCAACGCCCAGGTGGCCATGTACCAGGACGGCGAGGTCGACTACCTGGTCGCCACCGACGCCATCGGCATGGGCCTCAACATGGATATCGACCACGTCGCCTTCGGCGCCACCCGCAAGTTCGACGGCCGCCTGCACCGCGCCCTGTCGCCGCCGGAACTGGCGCAGATCGCGGGCCGCGCCGGGCGCCACATGAACGACGGCACCTTCGGCACGACCGCCGAGATCGGCGGCCTCGACCCGGAGACGGTGAGCCGCATCGAGGGCCACGAGTTCGAGCCCCTGCGCCGGGCGCATTGGCGCAACTGGAAACTCGATTACGGCTCGCTCGCGACCCTGAAGCGGAGCCTGGCGGCGCCGCCGCCGGCGCCGGGGCTGGTCCGGGCCCGAGCCGCCGCCGACGAAATGGCGCTCGGCGCGTTGCTCAAGGACCCCGACGTGGTCCGTCTGGCCGCCGACCCGGACGGCGTCCGGCTGCTCTGGGATATCTGCCAGATCCCAGATTTCCGCAAGGTCATGAGCGACGCCCACGCGCGCTTCCTGGCCCGCCTGTTCGGCCACCTCCGGAGCGACGAGGGGCGGGTGCCGACGGATTGGATCGCCGGCCGGGTCGAGGGCCTCGAGCGCACCGACGGCGATATCGACGTCCTGACCCAGCGGATCGCCGGCATCCGGACCTGGACCTACGTCTCCTACCGGGCCGATTGGCTGGCCAACGCCGACCACTGGCAGGCCCGGACCCGCGAGATCGAGGACCGGTTGTCCGACGCGCTCCACGAGCGCCTGACCCAGCGCTTCGTCGACAAGCGCACGGCGGTGCTGGTGCAGCGCCTGAAGGACCGCCGCGAAATGCTGGCGGCGATCCGCCCGGACGGCGAGGTCCTGGTCGAGGGTCACCCCGTGGGCCGCCTCGAGGGGTTCCGGTTCATCGCCGACACCGCCGGCCTCGACGCCGCCGACGTGACCGCCGGGCGGACCATCGACCGGGTCGCCGCCCAGGTCCTGGAAGGCGAGATCGCGGCGCGCGTCGACCGCTTGTCCAAGGCGCCGGACACGGCCATCGGTTTTGGCCCGGCGCCGGCCGGGGTGCCGGAGATCCTTTGGGACGGCGCCGCCGTC
>JAPPPC010000531.1 GCA_028817685.1 Rhodospirillaceae bacterium | reverse complement strand
AGGGCGACATGACGGAAAAACGTTTGCTTGTCGTCGACGATGTTCCGGAAATGGGTGAAGTCGTAGACGTTGTCGCCGAAGGCCTCGGGTACGATGTCGAGATCGTCCATCACGCGTCGGATTTCATGAACCGCATCGACGGCTACGACCCGACGACGATCGTTTTGGATATCGTCATGCCCGACATCGACGGATTCGAGCTGGTCAAATGGCTGCGCGACCGGGGTTGCGGCGCCAAGATCATCGTCGCGTCGACGGGAAACCTCGATTACGCGAAACTGGCGCGCTCATTGGGCCGCGGCCGCGGGCTCGACATCTCGGTCGTCGAAAAACCCTACGAAGTCGAAAAGCTGCAGGAAGCGCTGACGTAGGCCAGGCACGCGCAGCCAGTCACTCCTTGTAGCATTCTCCCTTTGCGAAGGCGGTCTCCTCTCCGATAATCGCGGCAACGCGCTGAAACGCGCCGGAGGGGAGAGCGGCGATGGCTGGGTACACAGACAAAAACTTGAAAATTTTGGCAGCGGACCGGTTCGTGGATATCCGCTATCGGGAATGGGGTGCCGCCGACAATCGCAAGGTCGCGATCTGTGTGCATGGTCTGTCACGCAATTGTACGGACTTTGACGATTTGGCCGCATCGCTCGCCAGCGAGTGGCGGGTGCTCGCCGTCGACATGCCGGGCCGCGGAGCCAGCGATTGGCTGGAGGACAAGTCGTTGTACGGCTATCCCCTCTACGAAACGGTCTGCGCCGCCCTGCTCGCCCGCAGCGGCGCCGACGAGGTCGCGTGGGTCGGCACGTCCATGGGCGGCAATATCGGTATGCGCCTTGCCAGTCGCCCGGGCACACCAATCACAAAGCTGGTTCTGAACGATATCGGTCCTTTCGTTCCGGCCGAAGGTCGCCGCCATAACCAGGCAGATTTCGGCAAGGATCCGCGGTTCGAGAGTGAAGCGGCGGGAATAACCCATGTCCGCGAAACGCGCGGTGTGTTCGGTCCGTTCGACGAGGCCGGCTGGCAGAAATTCGGCCGCGACTCGCTGCGACAACTGGAGGATGGGCAGTGGACCTTGCACTACGATCCGGGGCTGTCGCAGCCGGGCGCGCCGATCCAGAACAGCGATAATTGGCATCTCTGGCCGCTCATCGCTTGTCCCGTGCTGACGATGTGGGGAACGGAATCGAAGATTCTCCCGGCCGACGTGGTCGAACGCATGGCATCGACCGGACCGAAATCGGCCGTTCACGAAGTTCCGGGGGTGGGTCACTGCCCGGGGCTGACGACACCGGACGAGATCGAGGCGATCAGGGCATTCCTCGCGAACTAAAACCAAAGCGGAGATGAAATCATGGATGTAAACGGCAAGGTCGCCGTGGTCACTGGCGCGGCCAGCGGTATCGGCTTCGCGCTATCGAAGGCACTGATGGCGGCGGGCGCGAGGGGCGTCGTAATGGCGGACTTGCAAGCCGATGCTTTAGAGGCACAGGCAACAGCGGCCGGCGGTTTGGCCGTTCCCACGGATGTAAGCGACGAAGCGGCCATCGGCACCTTGTTCGACCGGGCGGAAGCGGAGCTGGGCCCGGTCGATTTGTTCGTCTCGAATGCCGGTATAAGCCCCAAGCCGGTGCGCGACGACAACGCGCATTGGCATCAGCAATGGAACGTCCATGTGATGGCCCATCTCTACGCCGCGCGCGCGGCGGCGCCCCGCATGGCCGCGCGCGGCGGTGGCAAGTTGGTCAATGTCGCGTCGGCGGCCGGTATCCTTATGCAGATGAACTCGGCCGTCTACACGGCGACCAAGCACGCCGCCGTCGGTCTCGCGGAGTGGCTGGCTGTCGAATGGGGACCGAAAGGCGTCGATGTCTCGGTCGTCTGCCCGCTACGGGTCGCCACACCGATGACCGAGGGTGCCCCAGACAGCGGCACCGTGCGCGACGGGGTGATCAGTGCTGACGAGGCCGCACTGAAAATCATGGACGGTATCGCCGACGACAGGTTTTTGATCTACACGCACGATCCCGCCGGTGACTATTGCGCCAAGAAGGCCTCAGACCCGGAACGCTGGATAGAAGGAATGACGCG
>JAPPPC010000843.1 GCA_028817685.1 Rhodospirillaceae bacterium | reverse complement strand
CTCCTGACGATGAATACCCATCCGCTGCATTTCGATGCGGAGTACGCGTCGAAGAGCGAGTTCGGCAAGCCGCTGGTCAACAGCACCCTGACCCTCTCGATCGTCGCCGGGATGAGCGTCAGCGACACCAGCCAGAAGGCCATCGCCAATCTCGGCTGGACCGATATCAAACTCACCGCACCGGTCTTTCAAGGCGATACGATCTATGCCGAAAGCGAAGTGCTCGACAAACGCGAGTCGCAATCGCGCCCGACCCAAGGCGTCGTCAAGATCAAGACGACCGGTACGAAGGCGGACGGCACCGTGTTCATGACCTATGAGCGGACCATGCTGGTGCCGAAGCGCGGCCACGGCGTCGACGATATGTAATCGGAAGGACGGTTATGCAGACCTCGAGCGAAGACGAAAAACTGATCCTGGCCAGTGTCGAGCAATTCCTGGAGCGGGACGTCGTGCCGCATGCCATGGAGCTGGAGCACAACGACACCTGGCCGGAGGAGATTGTCGCCAAGATGAGCGAGCTTGGCCTGTTTGGCTCGATCATCCAGACGGAGTATGGCGGACTCGGCCTGTCCTGCAGCACCTACGCCAAGATCGTCGAGACGGTGTCGCGGGTCTGGATGTCCTTGTCGGGCATCTTCAACTCGCACCTGATCATGTCGTCCTGCGTCCAGCGCTACGGCACGGAAGAACAGAAACGCAAATGGCTGCCCAAGTTCGCGTCGGGCGAGATGCGGGGCGGCATCGCCCTGACCGAGCCAAATTGCGGCACCGATCTGCAGGCGATCCGCACGCGCGCGACCAAGGACGGCGACGGTTACCGCATCAACGGCACCAAGACCTGGATCTCCAACGGCATCTACGGCCACACCTTCGCGGTGCTGACCAAGACCGACCCGGAGGCGGATCCTCGCCATCGCGGCATTACCCTGTTCCTCGTCGAAAAGGGCGACGGGTTCAAGCATAGCCGCAAGCTCGAGAAGCTCGGCTACAAGGGCATCGATTCCGCCGAACTGTTGTTCGAGGATTGCTACGTGCCGAAAGAGAACATCATCGGCGGCATCGAAGGTCAGGGTTTCAAGCAGATCATGGGCGGGCTTGAACTGGGGCGCATCAATGTCGCCGCGCGTGGCGTCGGGGTCGCGCAGGCGTCGCTCGACGAGGCGGTGAAATATGCCCAGCAGCGCCAGACCTTCGGCAAGCCGATCGCGGAGCATCAGGCGATCCAGTTGAATGTCGCCGATATGGTGACCCGCACGGAGGCCGCCCGCCTGCTGACCTACCGCGCCGCAGACTCCTACGACAAGGGCGAACGCTGCGACATGGAGGCCGGCATGGCCAAACTGTTTGCCACGGAGGCAGCCTTGAAGAATTCCATGGATTCCATGCGCGTGCATGGCGGCTACGGCTATTCCAAGGAGTTCCCGGTGGAACGCTTCTATCGCGACGCCCCACTGCTCACCATCGGTGAAGGCACCAACGAGCTGCAGCGCATCATCATCGCTCGCCAGCTCTTCGCACGGAACCCGATCTAAGCGATGCTACCCCTAGACGGTGTCCGCGTTCTTTCGGTCGAGCAATACGGCGCCGGACCGTGGGGGACGCAATACCTCGCCGATCTGGGCGCCGAGGTCATAAAGATCGAGAACCCGAACGATGGCGGCGATATGGGCCGCTCCGTTGGACCCTATTTTATCGACGACGGATCAAGCACTTCGTCCAGCTTGTTCTTTCAAAGCATCAACCGCAATAAGCGCAGCCTGACGCTCGATCTCGGCCAGCCGGAAGGGCAAGCGATCCTGCACGAGCTGGTCAAATCGGCAGATGCGATCACCTGCAATCTGCGCGGCGATGTGCCCGCCAAACTAGGGCTGACCTACGAAACTTTGGGAGCAATCAACCCGCGCATCGTCTGCGCGTTCCTCAGCGCCTATGGTCGCGAAGGGCCGCGGCAAAGGTGGCCGGGCTACGACTACCTGATGCAGGCGGAAGCCGGTTATTTCGGCGTCACCGGCGAGCCGGACGGCAATCCGACGCGTATGGGACTATCGATCGTCGACCTGATGACCGGCCTGTGCATGGCCTACGCGGCCGTGTCGGCGATCCTGAGCGCGCGAGCGACCGGAAAAGGCCGCGACATCGACGTCAATCTGTTCGATCTGGCGCTGTCGAACGTCTCCTACCCTGCCACCTGGTATCTGAACACCGGCCACAATCAGGGCCGCGAACCCCGGTCTGGCCACCCGTCCCTCACCCCGTGCGCCCAGTACAAGACCAAGGACGGCTGGATCTTCATCATGTGCAACAAGGAGAAGTTCTGGCCCGCCTTGTGCGACGCCATCGGGCAGCCACGCTGGGGCACAGACCCGCGCTACGCGACATTCAAGGACCGCCTTGCACATCGCACGGAAATTCAGGACCTGCTCGATGAAGCGCTTTCAGCCAAGACCACCGAAGAATGGCTCGAAGAATTCGCCGGTATCGTCCCTGCCGCCCCAATTCTCGACGTGGGCCAAGCGATGGAGAACCCCTTCGTCACCGAGAACGGCAAGATCCAGACCTTGCGGCACCAAAACGGCACCGAGTTCCGGGTCCTCGATGCGCCGTTCGACACGGGCGAGCCGACCCCGGCGCGTCCGGGCCCAGAATTGGGCGAAGACACCGATTCAGTGTTGCAGGCGCTGGGTTACGACGACGCGGCGATCGCAACACTACGCAACAAGAAGATCATCTAACTCGCCAGAAACGCCCTAAATCGACGCGCCACATCTTCCGGCGACACGGTGGGCCGGCCAAGCGTCTCCAGACTGCCTGGCCGGATACGGATGTGGATCATGCGCGGACCGTCGCTGGCGAAGGCCAAATCAAGGGCCTTTGCGAAGCCATCGAGATCATCCGCCGTCGCGGCACTGACGTAGCCGCAAGCGAGCGCGACTCGGGCGAAGTCCACGCCGCCGGAGACGGTCGCCTGGCCGCCGGTCGAATCGTGGACGCCGTTATCGACCAACACATGGACCAAATTCTTCGGTGCCTGCGCACCGATGGTCGCCATGTTGCCCATTTTCATCAGGGCCGCACCGTCGCCATCGATGACCACGACAGGTCGCTCGGTGTTCAGGGCCACGCCAAGCCCCATCGCGCTCGCGCCGCCCATGGAGCCAACCTGATAGATGTGCTGTTCCCGGTCGGCGATGGTGAAGAGTTCGCGGCCGCTCTTGCCCGTCGTCGCCACGATGCCCGCATTGTCCGGCGTGGCCGACAGCAATGTCTCGAGCGTGTCGTAGCGAGTGGGCCGGGCACCGCCCGTCAGGAAGTTATGCAGCGTGTCGCTCGGCGTCGCCAAAGACGGCGTTTCCTCCAGCCCCTCGGGTTCAACCGCGCCTTTCGCCATGATGAAGGCATAAGGCAGATCGCATTGGTCCAAGTAGCCGGCGGCCCGCTTCAACGCGGGTGCGATCTGCTCCGATTGGTCGGGAAAGGGCTCGCTCGGCACCCGAATATCGTCGAGCAGCGTGTCGGTAATCTGGCCCATCAGTTCGTGTTGCGGTTCGTCTTTCACGCCCGGCTGGCCGCGCCAGGTGACGATCAACAGGGTCGGTATCTTGAATGGGTAATTGAGCGAGGTCAGCGGATTGACCGCGTTGCCGAGACCAGAGTTCTGGCAAATCACGACGGTCTTGCGCCCGGCGAGCCAGGCCCCTGCCGCAATGGCCACGGCCTCGCCCTCGCTCGCCGCCGGCACATAGGTCAAATCGTCACGCGTGATGACGCGATTGATCATCGGCGTCAGGAAGGAACAGGGAACGCCAGTATAGAAATCGTACCCCGCGGCCGCGGCCGCATCGAGAAACGCGTCGGCCCTGATCACAGCAAGTTCCTCGCGCGCGCCAAATCAAGCTTCCGCCAGACCGCCGCGATGCCGCGCTGGGTCAATTTCGACACCAGGCGGCGCATTTTGTTGAGATTGCCATAACCCATATCCCCATCGACCATATTCGGGACCGTCGTGGCGGCCGAAATGGACAGGCCGGACGCCCAAATGCCTTGAAACCCGGCTTCTTCGACGACTCGTGCCGACAGCCCATTATGCGCTTCCATGATGAACGATAACGAACTGGGGTGGCGTAAGCGGCGGAATTGAGTCGTTTTCGGCAGGCTCTCTACGGGAGCCTGTATTGCGCGGGCGGTGTTCGGTGTCATTATACTGTTACGTCCCTGAGTAACGGCGTTACCTACTGAAAACAACAAAAGGGTTCAAGGACACGTCACACGTATGACGCGAAATTGAATATGGCTATGGCACTCTCGCATTTGAAGGTTCTCGACCTCACTTCGAACTTATCCGGCCCCTACTGCGCGATGATTTTGGCCGATCAGGGCGCCGACGTGATCAAAATCGAACGCCCGAATGTCGGCGACGACATGCGTCTCACCCCGCCCTTCATCAACGGTGAGAGCGCGCCCTTCATGTCGGCCAATCGTAACAAGCGTAGCGTGATCCTGGATCTGAAAACGGAGGAAGGACTGGCCGACTTTAAACGGCTTGCGGCTGATGCCGACATCTTGATCGAAAACTTCAAGCCCGGCACCGCTGATCGTATAGGTATTGGCTACGACGCGATGCGAACCCTGAACCCGCGATTGATTTACTGCTCCATTTCCGGTTTCGGACAGACCGGCCCTTACGCTTCGCGCGGCGGCTTCGACCTGATCAGCCAAGCCATGACGGGTCTGGCGGCCATCTGCGGTGACGAAGACGGGCCGCCGCACCGCCTGCCTATTCCGGTAACGGATATCTGCGCCGGGATGAATGGCGCTATAGGGATCCTGACGGCGTTGGCGGCACGGGAAAAATCCGGCCGCGGACAGCAAGTCGACGTCTCGCTGTTCGAAACCGGCATTGCGCTCGGCTTCTATGAAGGCGCGTCCTTCTTCGCCACCGGCGAGACGCCGGAACGGCTCGGTCAACGGCATCGTGGCAGTGCCCCGTACCAAATCTTTGCCACATCTGACGGGCACGTTGCCATCGGCGGTGCGGCGCAGCGCTTCTGGAGCCTGACATGCAAGGTCATCGACCGGGAAGACCTGGTCGACGACCCGCGTTTCGTGCAGAAAGCGGATCGGGTCAAGAATAACAAGGTCCTCGTCGAGATTATGGAGCAGGAACTGCTCAAGAAAACGACGCAGGAATGGTTCGAATTGCTGGATGCGGAAGGGCTTCATGCCGGGCCCGGTAGCCATCACGACCCGATGTACTCTGATCCGCCAACGCTCGCACGCGATATGGTCGCCGAAGTCGATCACCCAACCGCGGGTAACACACGACTGGTCGGCGTGCCAATCAAGCTGTCGGATACGCCGGGCAGTATCCGCCGCCCGGCCCCGCGCCATGGCGAGCATACCGAAGAGGTTCTCAACGAGTCGATCAATGGCGTTGCCGCAGAGTAATGCGGTCTGTCACCGTGCAACGATCATCGAGGTTTTATCTTTGAAGACCGCCTAATTGCGAGCGCCCACCACCGATGCGGCATCGCGCCGGAAAATCTGCGACACGATTTCCGACGCCATTTTCCGCCGCAAGCTAGTCAAACCCTCACCCAGAGGGTTTGACCAAACCTGCGTGGATTGTGGCCACCGCGTTATCGACAACGGACATCAAGAAAGGAACACACATTATTGATATATAACAATAAATTGTGTTTTATATTCTTGGAATCCGAACATCTAACGGCAAGTAAGACACTGAAATCCAGCGGCGAATATTCTATCGCGGGCCCCCGCTCGCGACGCTGGTGACATAGACCAGAGACAGAATAAAAGCCAACGCGGCACCACCGCACAGTGCAAGATACAGTACTTCGCCATCGGACATGAGTTGCTCCTTTTTTTAAGGTTGAGCAACCGTAACCGCGGCGCGAATGCCGCTGCATTGATCTATCTCAAACTGACCGGAGGTTCGGCTGATCCTCATCTTCAGATCCAGACGCCGGGTCATCGTCGTCGCCTTCATCGTGCAGCCGCTCCGCTTCCGCTTTCAACCGGTGAAACGACCGGATCGAAAAGGGAAACGTCATGAGATACATGACGGCCACCAATGTCAGGACATGCCAGGGGCGCCCGGCGAGGCCGGCGAGCATGAGCCCGACAACGACGAAAAACGGCAGCACGTAAGGCTGAGGAACCTTGAAACGCTTGAACGAGTAAGTGGGAACCTGGCTCACCATGAGGCACGCCATAATGACGGACCAAGTACCGACAACGATCGGTTCCATCACCATGTCCAGCCCGAACGACAGATGAATGACGATCGGGACCAGTGACATAAGCGCCCCGGCCGGTGCCGGAACGCCGGTGAAGTAGTTGTAAGCGTATGGCGGGAGTTTTCCCAACATGCTGTTGAAACGCGCCAGGCGCAGACCGCAGCAGACGATGAAGAACAGCGTTACGGCCCAGCCGATGCCTCCGGCGGTCTGCAAGGACCAAAAATAGAGAACCAGGGCCGGTGCGACGCCGAAACTTACGATGTCGGAAAGCGAGTCCAACTGCGCCCCGAATTCGCTGGAAGCGTTCAATATGCGCGCCATACGACCGTCGAGCGCATCAAGGATCGCCGCGACAATGATTGCGGCCACCGCATGTTCCCACCGCCCCTCGACGGCGAACCGAATACCGGTTAAGCCGGCACAAGCCGCTGAAACCGTTATGAGGTTTGGGATGAGCTTTCCGACCGTCAGCCCTTTCAGGCGCGGAATTCGTCGTGTGCCACGAAGCCGGCGTCGACGGCGGGATCGCAACATCAGCGCACCTCGCCCACGGAAGCTTGCGAATTCGCTGTCAGGTCGGCCAATACGGTTTCCCCCGCGATGGTCGTCTGCCCTACGCATACCATAGGCGTTACACCCTCGGGCAGGAAAACATCGACGCGGCTGCCAAATCGTATCATCCCAAACCGTTCGCCCGCCCGGACGGATTGATCGTTTGCCAGACTGCACAAGATGCGCCGCGCCACCAACCCGGCGATCTGTACGAACGCAATCTCCTGACCGTCTTCCGTTTCCATGCGGACTGCCTGGCGTTCGTTATCTATGCTCGCCTTGTCGAGCGACGCATTGACGAACTTGCCTGGCCGATAGGCCAACCGTGTGATCTTTCCATCGGTCGGTATCCGATTTACGTGCACGTTGAACACGTTCATGAACACGCTGACGCGCGTCAAGGGCGTCTCCCCCATGTCCAGTTCAGACGGCGGCACCGCTTCCTCAATCATCTGAACCACACCATCTGCCGGGCTGATCACAAGGCCTTTGCGCGTTGGTGTCACACGCTCAGGATCTCGGAAAAAATAGATGCACCAACAGGTCAGGACCAAGCCCAGTACCACGAGCGGCGTCCACAACCACCATAACAGGAGCGTCGTCACCAGAAAGATGGCGATAAATGGCCGTCCCTCTCGATGGATGGGAACAATGACGCCTTTCAACGTATCGTGCATGACCGCCTCAACCGATCAAAGAGCCGACGTTCGCGCGGTATAAACGCAAATTTTGCAGCCGTATCAATCGAATGCATCCGCAAACAATTGGCCGGACTGCGACTCCATTACGATATCACGGATGGTGGCAACCTCATCCTTTGAAAGTTGCTCCTTCCACTTCATCGCAGCCACCAGAGGATCGCGATTGACCGAGAAATAGCCGGTACCATCCCGATTTCAGCTCGCAGTACTTTCGGCAACGAAATTTTCAGTCTGCTGCGCCCAGGACAATTTCGAAAACTCAAAGAGCCGGCGTGCTACGGGCTCGGGCTCGGCGCAAAGGTCTTCATATTTCATAACCAAGGCGTTTTCACTCGCAGCGGCCTGGTGGATCGCCATCTCGTTCAAAACCAGCCAGCGCCAAGCGAGTTGATCAAGTAAGGGGAGGTTTTCCAATGTTTTCTGGTCCATACCCCGGTCTTTGGCAGGCTTGGTCTCCCCAATCCCTCCCAGCGCGACGCTGAGGGGCAGGTTTCGCGTCCGCCGCCCTGAGATTACGGAGGCGATATGACCGCAAGGGTGGCGCACGATTATGATGGCTTTCGCGTCGGGCACCCCGGCGAGATAGAGACCGACCCGCCCCATCGAACCAACCGATTTTATAACCGGCACGATCCCCGTATTGCCGTTGTAATCCGCAAAATCCGGTACGTTGATATTGCCGAAGGGCCCAGACAACCCTTTGATACGGCCTAAGGATTTTACCGTGTAGATCGTCGTCTTGCGCACCGCGTTTTGAATGTCGGAGTGATAGGCTTTACGCAGGAACGGCGGAGACCCCAGCGCGTTCGAGTTGTGCACGTCCATCAGCTCTTCGGTGTAGCGCGCAGTCGCTTCCTGAAATACCGGAATGTCCTGATCCGAACACAGGAAGGGGATATCGGTATTGCGTAATTCTTTGTCCGGTTCGGCGCGATATAGGGTATCGGGATGACTGTCGAATATCTTGCCGAGCCAGGAAGTCCCCGAACGCGGCGCGCCAAAAATGAAAATCATGAAGTCGTATCGTCAGCCGATGGATGATTTCTGTCCGTTGTACACTGTTCCTTCCGTGCGCCCAACCGCCAAACGGGGAACAATCCGCGCGCTGCGGTCTTAGCTGCAGAATTATTGAATTTTGACTAAGCGCGAGCAGGTTCCGTGCGAATCCTTATGCCGCCGCGACAGCTAACAGCCGGATCAGTTGGTGCGCGGTAACGAAAATACCTGTCCTGGATAAATTAGATCGGGATCGAGAATTTGCGCCCGATTCGCCGCATAGATCGTTGTGTACTTCACGCCACTCCCAAGCGTCCTCCGCGCGATTCGCCACAGGCTATTGCCAGGTTGGACGATGACCAGCGCTTCGCCGGCCAAGCCCTCAACGCGATCCGCACGGGAGAAGGGTATTTCGACGCGTGCCGTCACCCGGCCGGACGCCACCGAGTCGGCGCGCAATTTGTAGATTCCCGGTGACACCTTGTCCTTCGGCTCAACGCGCCATTCCCCTTCGGGAGAGGTCTTCGCCTGACCGACGATCATGTTGTCGAAATAAACCTGAACACTTTCACAGGATTTGGGTTTCCCGCCGATGCTGAGTTTCCGCGCCTCATCGTAAGAAT
>JAPPPC010000823.1 GCA_028817685.1 Rhodospirillaceae bacterium | reverse complement strand
ACTCTATCCATGACCCGCCTCGGTGACCGAAAGACGAAAGGCGTCCATCGGTTCGTTCAGCACCATCACGTGGTTCAAGCAAAATTCGTATAGCGGCCCCCGGTCGGAATGCGCCGGCGAAAACGGAAAAGCAAAGGTCGGCAGTTCCTCGTCTCGGGTCAGCGGATAATGCAGAACGTAGGGATTGATAAGCTTGGCAATTTCGCTCGATGTTTCCGGATCTGACGCGGTGATGATACCCAACACGCCGACTTCCGCCGGCGCCGAAGGCTTGCTCTCCAACGCGCCGAGCGCGCCGTCGATGCCGATGAGTCGAAATTCGAGATCATACTCCGATGCGGCAAGCCCCATCCGTTTCTCGATTTGGTCGCAAACGAAGGCATGCAGCTTGTCGACCCATTCCCGTGCGTTGGCGACATAATGCTCGTCACGAAGGATCGCCATGATCGTCGTCTGATAACCGCCGACGCGCGCGCCCTCCAGTTTGACGGTGTAGCGGTTCGACGGCACCCATTCCGAACCGGTCACGCGCACGCGCCGCTCGTCCAACGCTTCATAACGTGCTCCCGAAACATCGAGATGACCGCCGGGCTCATACAAGATGAACGGGTCGGAATTTTCATACAGCATGTGGGCGGAAACGGAATGCGGGGTGCAGCGGGCGCCCTCGCCTAGCGGTTCGACCGTAAAGCCATCTTCGTCGACTTCCAGCAGGATCACGCCACTGGTCGGATCGGTGCTGCAGAGCGCACCGCACTCCGCGATCTTCGCCCCGTGCCAGGCGGCACCGGCATGCTCGCCGCGTTTCAATGGCAGGGCCGAGACAATCGCCGTGTCGGTCGCACGGCCGCACAAAACGATATCGGCCCCGGTGGCGAGCGCGGCGTTGATCTGCTCCGCGCCGGCAAGCGCGACGATATTCTCGGTGCGCAACAAAGCCTCGTCGGAGATATCCGGCGCCGGCGACAAAGGTGCGATGCGGCCGTCCTGCAGGGCCGTTTGCACAACGCGAGTCATCTGGCTGGAGTAGAGCGCCGCGATCTTGACGTTTTGGCCGAGTTCTTCCGCCAATTCTTGTGTGATCGACAACATCCAATCGACCGCCGCATCGGCGCCGCAGGTCCCGCAGGTACCGATAACGAGTGGCACACCGGCTTCCTCCCGCGCGATCATCAACCGGCGCCATTCTTCCTTTGTCGCAGCGCGGGAGTATTTCGACGTCCCGGTCCCCAGATAGAAAGGGCCGCTGTCGGTCGACCCGCCATCGACACAGATGATATCGGGCTTGGCGGCAACACCACGCGCGAACGCTTCTTCGCTGAAGCTGATCCCCAACGCTCCGGTGGGAACGAGTATTCGTGTCGTCATGATCGCGCCTGCTGTTTCGCTGCGTTTCAGTGATGACCCTATCGGGACGTCAATTCGCCTGCAAGGCGAGACAATTCGAATGGCCGTATTCTTCTTTACCTAAAGAATCTTTGCCGAGGAAATGGGGAACCAAGCAGAAATATCCGCTTTCACTATGCCAATAACTCGGTTTGTCATTGGTTAAACCAATTATTAACCATACCTCGATACCAATCTTGCGTATTCGAACACGACAACAACGGTCCGAAAGAGATCGATGCGCAGGATACCGGACAGGATTACTCACCCCAAAAGAGCTGAGAGTCTCGACGAATCCGCCGGCCGGGAGGGCAAGGCCGGGCGCACGGTGCTCTTTTCGAACCGAAGCAAGACAACAGAAAGCGAAAGGCTTTCACTTCGGAGGGGTATTCGTCATTTCCACAACCAGGCAGGCACCAACGCTGCCCGCCGCGATCCGCGCGGGCATGGGCCGAAAAATCGAAGAATCCTTTCGCCATCCCGTCGATGGGATGCCGGCAACGCGGGGCACGCCGCTCGCCGCTGAGGCGCGCTACTATCACATCTTCTTCCATGCGGAATCGTCCGTGTCGTTCGACGAATTCCTTGCAGCTTTGTCGCGCGAGCTTTCGTCGCAGTTTCCCGGTGTCACGCTGAACAGCAGTTGGATTCGGGCGTGCGACCAGCGCGGTCGCATCGCTTCGGCGCGGCGCGATGTGTCGCTCT
>JAPPPC010000155.1 GCA_028817685.1 Rhodospirillaceae bacterium | reverse complement strand
TGGACGCTGTAAGCGGCAAGTGTCATATTCGCGCTGCTCCGGGCGGCGCAGGAGGAGAGCGTACGATCATGACGACCGCGATTACCCGTTTGATCACCAAACTGAGGGGCGAATCCGTCGGCACCGACGAATTCGGCAATCAGTACTACCAGGATCGCAAGGCGGCGCCGAACGGCCGGCGCAAGCGCTGGGTCGTGTATGACGGTGATGACGAGGCAAGCAAGGTGCCGCCGGAATGGAACGCCTGGCTGCACTACACGATCGACGAGATTCCGGACGGCAGCCGCCGCCGGGACTGGCAGAAGCCGCATTCCCCCAATCTGACCGGCACGCCGGAAGCCTACCGTCCGGCCGGGCACACGTTGCGCGGCGGAAAGCGTGCCAGCGCCACGGGAGACTACGAAGCGTGGACGCCGGAATAGGCGCCGCCCGCTCATGAACCGCGAAACGGTTCACATTCTCGTCGGTGCGGCGGTCCTGCTGTTCGCGCCGCTGTTTTTTTTCATCTTCCTGACCGACGATGCCCGCACCGGTTCGGCCAACGGCTATGAGCTGGAGGCGCGGTACAACCGCGTCGATGGGGTCACGCTCGGGACCGCCGTGCTGTTGGCCGGGGCGCCGGTCGGCAAGGTCACGCAGCTCGATTTCGATCCGGAGCTGCTGCAGGCCGTTCTGACCTTCACCTTGCGCGACGACATTAAGGTTCCCACGGATACGGCGGCGATTATCGTCAGCAATGGGCTGCTTGGCGGGAAGTTCATCAAGCTCGACCCCGGTGGCGCCGAGGAGATGCTGCAGCCTGGCGACAGCTTCGAATATGTGCAGGACGCCATCATCGTCGAGGCGTTGTTGGAGAAAGTCGTGTTGCGGGCTGAGGCGCAGCGCTTGGAAGCCAAGCGGAAGGCGAAAGAAGCAAAAGAGGCGGAAAACCGGAAGAAGCCATGAAACGCAGTGCTATCGAAACCGTTCTCGGTGCGGTTGTCCTTCTGGTCGCCGGCATCTTCTTCTTCGTTGCCTATACGGGTAGCGATATCAAACCGACCGTGGGGTACCAGGTCCAGGCGCGGTTCAATGCGATCGACGGCCTAACGGTCGGCAGCGACGCACGGGTCGGTGGGGTGAAGGTCGGCACGGTCACCGACCTGACCATCGACCAGGTCACCTATCAGGCGGTCACCACGCTTACCATCGAATCGCGCATAAAATTGCCGGACGATACGCAAGCGGTTATTTCCAGTGATGGGCTGCTGGGCGGCAAGTATGTTCGGCTCGAACCCGGCAAGAGCGAGAAGAAGCTGGCGGATGGCAGCGAACTGACCAACACGAAGGATGTCGTCTCGCTCGAGGAACTGCTCGGCAAGGTCATTTTTCTCGTAACCGATACCGGCAGCTAGCGCGCCACAATTCGGACTTATCTGCCGCGATGTTGCCATCTGGCGGCGCTATACTATGACGTGATGAAAAAGCTTTTTGGCGCCATCCTCTGTCTGTTGCTGTTCGCTGGTAATCGCGTCGACGCGTTTCCGGGCGACATGGTGATTATGCAGGGGCTGGACAAGGTGACCGCCCGCGTGTCGACCTTTCAGGCACCGCTCGGCGCAACGGTGCGGTTCGGCACGCTGGAAATTACGGTCAAAAGCTGCGACCGGACCCCGCCCGAGGAGCCGCCGGAATCCGCCGTCTTTCTGGAAGTCATGGAGAAGCGGCCGGACGAGCCGGTGACCGAGCTCTTCAGGGGGTGGATGTTCTCCTCCAGCCCGGCGCTCTCCGCGTTGGAGCATCCCGTCTACGACGTCTGGGTGCTCGAATGCCAGCGGACCGCGGCGGCCGAACCGGAAAAGAGCGGTTAGCGGGCGCTAACCCGCTTGCGGCACATAGGTGCCGCGGCCGACCGCGAGCAGCTTGCCGCTTTCGTCGCATACGTCGATATCGACGACCGCGATCGAGCGGCCCGCGCGGCGAACGGTTGCCGTGGCGATCAAATCGGTATTGATCCCCGGCCGCAGATAGTCGGTGCGGAAATTGACCGTTGGCACGCCCGCGCCGACCTTCATGACGACGGCATAGTCGCCGACCGTGTCGATCAGCGAGGCGATCGGGCCGCCATGCCATTGCCCGGTGCCGGTGCGGCGCTCGAACTCCGGCCGCATCGGCATGCGCATGACGATGGTGTCCGTGTCCGGGTCCAGGGATTCGACCTTCAGATTCATAAAGGAGATGAAGGGGGAGTTATCCAGAAGCGCCTGGATTTCCTCTTTGCTCAGCGGATCGCTCATAGGGACAATTTCTCCGGAGTCAGGGGCAGACGACGACCTTGCCGAAGACCTCCCGGTCTTCCAGCAAGCGCAGCGCCTCGCGCGATTCGGTCAGCGGGAAGCTGCGGTCGATCACCGGATGCATCCGGTCGTTCTGGATGTAGTCCATGAGCTGCTCCAGATCTTCGCGCTCCCAGCTATTCGAGCCGAGGACCTGCAGTTCGAAAGTCCAGATATAGCGGATGTCGGTCTTCGGATCGAAACCGGCGGTCGCGCCGCAGGTCATCATCCGGCCGCCCTTGCGCAGGCATTTCAGCGACGGCACCCAGGTGTCGCCGCCGGTGAAGTTGACCACCATGTCGACGCCGCCGTCATAGCTGTAGCGGGTCGGCTTGGTGAATCGCTTCCAGACTTCTTTCTCAAACGCGTCCTCGACATAGTTGATGCCGTCATCGGCGCCGAATTCCTTGAGCCGGTCGATCTTGTCCTGCGTGCTGGCGCAAACGATGACCTGCGCGCCGAACATCTTGGCCAGCAGGACGCAACCGGTGCCGACGCCGCCGCTGGCGCCCAGCACCAGGCAGCGCTCGCCGTCGCTGATCTTGCCTTGCGTCACCATCATGCGGTGCGCCGTACCGTAGGCGACGGGCAGGCTGGCGGCTTCCTCGAAAGTCACGCCGTCCGGCATGCGGACCATCTGATGCGCCCGGGCGCGGCAATATTCGGCCAGACCGCCATGCGTCGTCTCGCCCATCAGGCCGCCTTCGAGCCGGTTGCGCGGATCGATCAGGACCCGGTCGCCGACCGACCAGCCGGATACGTCGGAACCGACTTCGGCGATCTCGCCCGCGACGTCCAGGCCCGGGATGACCGGCATGTTGAGCTTGATGCCCGGCATGCCGCGGCGGGTGAAAATGTCGTGATAGTTCAGCGACGAGGCCTTGACGCGAACGACGACGTCCTCTGGACCGCATTCCGGATCGGGAAAATTCTCCTCATAGACCAGGTTTTCCGGGCCGCCATGTTCGTGAATTACCGCTGCGCGCATCTTTTCTCTCTTTCGTGTTCTTCTGAATCAGGCTTGGCTGAAGGTGAGGACCGGACCGCAGGTATGCTCCGGCGCGACCCACAGGGCCGGGTAGGGGTGATCGTTCGTCGGGATATCGCGCGCGGCGAGGAAATCCCGCGTCGCATCGAGATCCTTCACCGCGACGCCGAATCCGGCGACATAGGGCATGGCGGGCGGCGTGACGCCGACCCAATCTTTCAACCGCGCCTCGGTGATGACATAGACATTGCCGCGCGACAGGTTGAAGACCTTGCCGCCGGGCATGACTTCCTTGGGCTGCTGGTCGAACAGCCGGGACAGGCGGCCGCAGGTCTCGTCCAAATCCTCGACGCACAGCGCTACTTCCGCCAGGGCGACGGCGCCATTCGGGTGGCTCAGCAGGTGCGGTTGCCACAAGACTTCCGGGGTCAGGTGGTCGATGAAGATCAGCTTGGCTTCGGGAAAATTCGCCCGATCGACATGGATATTGCGGAACGCCGCGAGCCGGGTTTCCTCGTTATTGGGCCCGAAAGGCGCGTCGCGCTGCAGTTTGTTCGCCGGGGTCACGCCTTCGAAACGGCCGCTCAGCACCGGATAGGATTTATCGGCGTCGCCGCTGCCGATGGCGACGATATGCTGGCCTTCGTACCGGGTCAGATAGTCCTGTGTCGAGCTGTAGAGGTTCGGATCGGTGATGCCGATGATCTCCAGATACCCGTTCTCGAACATCGCGCAATGGTTACCCGATCCCCATTTCTCGACTGGGCCGCCCGGCGTGCGCGAGCCGGAGTGGAAACTGCGTTCGGTCAAGGTAAAGCCAAGCCGGTCGTATTTCTGCTGCCCGACATCGAGGTCGCGGACGGCGACGCCGGTATGGTCGAGGACGAGGTCGAGTGCGCTCATCAGACGGTCTCCTTGGCCGCTTCGGCGGCCCGCTCGGTGAGAGCCTTGCGGTCGATCTTGTTCGTGCCGGTCAAGGGCAGGCTCGGCAGGAACGCAACCTGCCGCGGATGTTGGTAGGCCGGCCCATTGGCCAAGGCGAATTCCTTGACCGTCTGTTCCTGCAGTTCCTTGCCGTCCACCGGTACCACGAACGCCGACGGTTTGTAGCCCTTGATCTCATCCGGGACCGGGACGACGCAAGCCTGTTCGATGTCAGGATGCCTTTCGAGCATCTTCTCGACCTCGGCCGGGTAGATGTTCTCGCCGCCGCAATTGAACATGTCGTCCGCGCGGCCGACGAAATAGTGAAAGCCGTTCTCGTCGCGGCGCATGATGTCGCCGGTGTCGTACCAGCCGTCCGCGCTCAACACTTCGGCGGTTTTCTCCGGCAAATTGTGATAGCCCGGCGTGACCGAAGGGTTGCGGCATTGCAGGACGCCCTGGTCGGCATCCAGATTGTCGCCATCGACGAGCCGCGCGTCGCAGTCCGGCCGCGGGTAACCGATCGACATGCCCGGCTGCGGAATGCCGTCCGGATGCGCGCCATAGCAGGCGGGACCGCCTTCCGTCGTGCCGTAGCCATTCGTGATCAGCGCGTTCGGGAAGATCTCGCGCAGATCGTCGTAGAGCTTTTGGCTGACCGGGGCGGAGCCCATCCGCGCAATGCGGACAGAGGACAGGTCGGTGCGCGCCAGCGCCTCGCGCTCCCGCGAGACCATGGCGAGCATGGTTGGCACCGAGGTGAGCCAGGTCACGCCATAGCGGCCGATCGCCTCGATATAGCCGGTGGCGGTGAATTGCGGCATGAGCACGATGGTGAGATGCGCGCCCACGGCCAGCTTGCACATCGCCAGGCCGTTCATGTGGTAGAGCGGGGCGGCGACCAGGACGCGGTGATCCGCATCCGGCGGCGGGTCGATGCGCACCTCGACGACCCAGAGATGACCGGCATGGGTCAATGGCACACCCTTCGGCCGCCCGGTCGAGCCGGAGGTATAAAGGAACATGGCGATCTCATCCTTGGCGGGACGGATCGACTCGAATTCGCCGGGATCGCATAGCGCGTCGAAACCATCCGCGCCGCTATCCCCAAAGGTGACGACCGGAATGTCGGCGGGGACGCTGGCCGCCCGTTCGGCATCGGCGAAGACCAGCTTGATGTCCGCGTCGCGCAGGATGTATTCGACCGTTTCGTCCGGGAATTTGTAATTGATCGGCACGGACACCAGGCCGGCCCGCATGGTGCCGAAATAAGCCGTCAGGAATTCCACCCGGTTGGCCGACAGGATCGCGACCCGCTGGCCGCGTTGCAAACCGCGCGCGACCAGACCGCGCGCGACGGAGCGCGAGGCGTCATCGATCTCGGCGTGGCTGAACTCCCGCGCGCCTTCCGGACGGCTCAAATCGATCAAGGCGATCTTCTCCGGATCCCGCGATCGGTTCAGCAGATCGCCCAAATTAAATAGCGCGCTCATTTACCCTTGGCCCTCGTCCAACAGATGCGTCTTGAAATCGGTATCGGCTAGTCGTCGGCCATGGCCGCCAGCTCGCCCATCGTCACCGGCTTGATCGGTGGACGGATGCGATAATAGCCGACATCCTCGACGGATTCGCCTTTCGCCTGCGCGACAAGTTCCGCGACCGTCAAACCGCACATGCGGCCCTGGCAAGGACCCATGCCGCAGCGTGTGAAGGCTTTCAACTGGTTTGGCCCCATGGCACCGAGCGCCACCGCTTCCCTGATGTCACCCGCGCTGATTTCCTCGCAGCGACAGACCAGAGTTGCGTCGTCCGGCGGTGCGCAGAGATCCTGCGGCGGCGGGAACAGCGTGTCGAGCAACGGGCGAATGGCCTGGTGTCCCGCCAGTTCGTAGCGGATCGGATCGGCGCGGCGGTTGCGTTCGGCCAACTCGATTTTGCCCTGGCGGCAGGCCGCGTCGAGCGCCGCCAACCTTCCGTGCAGTGCTGCGGCTGCGGCACCATCGATCCCGCCGCCATCACCGGCAACGGCGATCTGCGCCTGGCTCGTCGCCCCCCATTCGTCGCGAACCGGGCGCCAGTAACGCTGCGGCGCGTACCATTCATGCTCGCAAAAGACCTGACGGGTAATCTGGGTGTTGGGCACGACACCGATATGCAGCAGCAGCGTATCGACGGCGAGTTCCGTTCTGGCGCCGTCACGGGAAAAGGCGACGGCGCTGAGCGTGCCTTCACCGATCGCCGCGAAGTCGCTGACACCGGAATAAATAGGCACGTCAGCCCGCTTGATGTCGCGCCGCATCCTGCGCCCCTTGCGCAGATAGCTGCCGGCGCTTAGCGCGCCGAATAGATGGGGTGTCGCGGACAGATAGTCCCCGGCCCGGGTCGTTTCCAGCAACGCGACCACGTTCGCACCCGCGCCGATCAATTGCTGTGTGATCAGCAGGGCCAGCGGGCCGCAGCCGGCAACGGCGACGCGGCCGGACGGTACCATGCCGGCGGACTTCAACAGAACCTGGGCGCCACCGGCGGACATCACGCCGGGCAAGGTCCAGCCGGGGATCGGCACCGGGCGCTCCTGCGCGCCCGTGGCCACCAGCACCCGCTTACCGGTCGCGGTCGCGCCTTTGCCATCCTGCGAATAGGCGACGGAGCCGTCCTCGTCGACACGCCAAACCGTGGCGCCCGGCCGGTATGTGCTGCCGGATCGCCGAAACGCTTCCGCAAGGGCCGCGCCTTGGGCGTAGTCGTCGCCCAGCAAAGTCAAGGTGTCGGGATGCACGGATTCGATGCCGCGGTAGATCTGTCCGCCGGGCTCGGTTTGTTCGTCCAGCAGCAGAACGGAAAGCCCGAGGCCATCGGCTTCGACGGCGGCGGCGAGACCGGCAGGGCCGCCCCCGATGATCAGGAGATCGACGGTTTCGCTCATGGGTCGAGCCGCCGCTTGCCGTCTTGCCGGCGGATTTTCATGCCCTCTCGGACGGTTTCCATACAGGCCTGCTTGTTCGGAACGCCGTCGATTTCCACCAGACAGTCGAAACAGACCCCCATCATGCAAAAGGGCAGACGCGGCGCGCCGGTAACGGGGGTCGTCCGGCTGTGGTCGGCGCCGGCGGCCATCAGTGCCGCGGCAACCGTTTCCTGCGCCCCCACTTGAAGGGCATCACCTTCGAAATCGATCGTGACGGATTGTCCGCCCGCGTCATGCAGCCGCCGGAACATCGAACCTCCGGGCGCTGAAATGATCGAAGTCGGGCGGCGTATCGCCGGTTGCCACCCAATTCGCGACATGGTGGGCGTTTACGGCGGCGAGGGTCACGCCGCTATGCGATGTCGCCACATAGGCGCCCGGCATCGTTTCCGATTCATCATAGATGGCGCATTTGTCGGGTGTCAGGACGCGAATGCAGCCCCAGTTGCGCACCAGACGGACCCCGGAGAGCTGCGGAAAGGCCTTTACGGCGCGGGCGGCGATATTGCCCGCGATCGGCAGCGTGGTGCCGTCGTTGAAGCCGACCTCTTCCTCCGAGTTGCCGAACATAAAGCCGCCCTCGTCGGTCTGACGGATCGAACCGAGTGCCATCTCGACGGTGGTTTCGATCCGTTCTGTGACCAGCACCTGCCCACGTTGCGGCCGTATCGGTGCATTCAGGCCCACCATCGGGGCCAGTTTTGTGATCCCGTGGCCGCAGGCGATGACGATTTTCGGCGCGACGAACCGGTCGTTCGCCGTCTGTGCGACAAAGGCGCTGCCATCATGGGTGATGCTCACCACTTCGTTTTGCGCAAAATAGCGGCCGCCGCGATGCTCGAACCCGCGGTGCAGTGCCCGCAACAGCCGAAGCGGATTGGCATGACCGTCATGCGGTCCGAAGGAAGCGCCGGCGACCTCGTCGCCGACACGCAGTCCGGGCACCATCTTCTGAACCTCGTCGCGCTCGATGATCTCCGCGTCGTAGCCGTCGGGGCCCGCCTGTTGGCGCATAATGTCGATACTGCGGCGGCAGTTTTCGCGTTCTTCCTCGCTCAGCAGAAGGTTCAGCCCGCCGCCATTCTGATAATTCACGTGGATTCCGGCGCTGTCCTGCAAATCGTCGGCGAAGTCGGTCCAGAGATGCGACGATTCGCGGCTCCAATCCGCGTAACGCTGCAACCCCATCCCTTTCGATTGCACCCAGACGAGCCCGAAATTGCCGCGCGCCGCGCGCAGGGAGTCGTCCGATCCGTCGAGGATGACGGTATCCACACCTTGCCGCACCAAACCGTAGGCCACGGCAGCCCCAAAACTGCCACCGCCGACAACAATGACATCTGCGCTATGCATCGGTTCTTTCCATTGATAGCCGCATTCGTAACTCGGAGCCGATCATGCGTGGAATCAGGGGGTGGCGCAACCGGTCGGTGCGGGGAAACGGCAAGTATGTGCTTGGATTGAGCTGCCGCGGCATTTGCGATCGGGGTTGGTCACAAGCCCGTGATGCGGCATTGGCTAGAATGGGCGCGATCGGGCATTCTGAAGTCTGGAAACGAGGAACATACGAGACTGATGAAACCCATCTCCAGAATTTTTGTCGTGGCGATCGGCCTTTTCCTGGCACTTTCGCCCCAGGCCCATGCAGGTCAGGGACTGGAACTCACGAAGCGGGTCCAGGACGGTTTGATCGCCGCGGAACCCGTCCTTGGACCAGGTGTCGACCGCGAGCTGTTTAACGGTAAACCGGTTCTTGTCGTCTTTTTCGCCAGTTGGTGAGGCACCTGCAGGCGGGAGTTCGTGCAACTCCGGGAACTGTTGGAAGATGGCTGGAAAGACAAGGTCGGTATCGTCGCTATCAGCTGGACCGAAGGCCGTTACGGCCATGCGTCGGAAGGGCGGCTGCAGCGGATGGTGAGCGAGTTTCATCCCGATATCCGGG
>JAPPPC010000780.1 GCA_028817685.1 Rhodospirillaceae bacterium | reverse complement strand
ATCAGGATCGGGCGGCCGGTCTCGAACAATGCCGCCTCGAGCGTATGCATCGTCGGTGTCGTCGCGCCGTGAACCGGGCGGCCGACCACGATCAGATCGAACAAACGCCCGCGATGACCGACATAATCGTCACTCGGCCCGACATTTTGCCAAACCGCCGAGGCCGTCTCCGAAGGTCCGCCGGGGTCCCCCCCTGACACGCCGCGCGCCCGCATGAAATCGTTGAAATATTGTTCGGCCTGACTTATCCGCGCCCGATCTTCTTGCTCGTATTTTTCTACGAATGCGGGTGTCACGACGCCAAACCCGTCCGCACTG
This sequence comes from Rhodospirillaceae bacterium, assembly GCA_028817685.1. Classification (GTDB taxonomy): domain Bacteria; phylum Pseudomonadota; class Alphaproteobacteria; order UBA8366. The sequence continues at coordinate 1,776 of JAPPPC010000780.1, read as the reverse complement.
GCAATCGCGGGCAGCGCTGGCTGGACATAGACGCCTTCGATGTAGCTACCGAAACGCTGGGCGGCGAGACACGCTGTCCCCAGCACCGAGTCCACGACATCACTCTCTTCAAATGGTACAAGAATCGCCTTCATGTCATTCCCTCCGTTAGCGGATCGAAATGCCCAAACCGGGCGAACGGATTAGTGTCGTATCATCGCTCAGATGCCCTACAATTCAAAGCCTAAGTTTTTCTACCTAAAAGAGAAATCCAAGCTCTTTGCATTGATATTTCTGAGCCTTGCCTCGCTGGGCCTTTTCCAAGTCGAGCAGCGCTATATCGTTTCTCAAGAAGCGCTCTTTCCAAACCTTGATTTCAGGCAAACCGGCAAACACTGGGTCGGATCGCGCGGGAACGTCTATGTCAGCACCCGGTCGCCGATAACCCTTGTGCTTAGAAACGACGGCCAGCGTCAAACCCTCATGACGCAAACACTCCGAAAACCGCACAAATTCGAGAACATCCATGTCGCCGTCGACCTCAAATTCGACGCCATCGAAGCGGGGCCGGCATGGTGGCAGAAGGCCGGCGTCCTCCTATTGAGCTACGATCAAAACGGCAAACGGATGACCTATTGGCCCTCCGACGTCGGTTTTCTGTCCGGCACCCATGACTGGCGCCGTTATTCCGCCGTGATTCCGACCAACGAGACCATGAAAAAGATGCAGTTATTCGTGCTGCACGGCGGGTCGTCCGGCGAATTGCATCTTCGGAATCTCCAAGTAAAAGCCGCCCGCGAAGCGGGTTGGTTCCACTTCACCGAGCGCGCGCTTCTCATCGCATGGTTCGGCGCCGCCGTTTGGATCTTGCTGCCCCTTATCCTGCAACACCGGCGCAACCTCCTGGCCTACCTGTCCTTGGCGACCTTCCTCGGCATGCTGTCGGTTTCGGTCCTGCCGCAGCACTTACTCTCGACGACCAGCAAACCGGCGCTGGAAACGATCGTGACCCTGGCGACTCCCTCGGAGAAGCCGGCCGATACACAAGGCGAGAAAAAGTCCGGAGAGAAGAAGCCGACATCATCGGCAAAGGTTACGGAGCCGGAAGCAGAAAGCCCGGAGAAACCGGAAACCAAACCCGCCAAACGGGCCACGATCAAAGTGAAAAGCGACCATGCGCAGTACGCCGCGCATTTCCTCAGCCACATATTCCTGGCTCTGGTGGTGGGGCTGACATTCCGGTCAGTCAGTTGGTGGCGGCTGACCCTTTATCTGCTGCTGGCCGCAACGACCAACGAACTGTTGCAAATCTTCGTCATAACCCGGTCGGCGGGTCTGCTCGACGGTCTGGCGAATGCCGCTGGAATCGGAGCCGGTTTGGTTCTTCTGTATGGCATGTTCGCCGTCAGACAGCGCATCACCGCCGCATGACGGAAGCGGTCTTAACTGATACACAATCGTTCCACGCAATTTGCGGGCGACGCTACAGATCGGTGACGGATCAACCCATGTTCATCAGTTTTCGCGTCAACCCCACCGCCTGAGGAAAACGTGACATGACCGACGCTCCGGACATCCAAATCCACGTTCTGGACAGCATCACGAAGCTGACTGACTCCCATCGCGGCCAGGTTATCGTGGCCGCCTCGCACGGCGCGGAGTACGCGGCCTATCTGGCCGCCAAGGGCGGCGCCAGGGCGGTTATCCTGAACGATGCCGGCGTCGGCAAGGATGATGCGGGCATTTCCGGTCTGCCCTACCTGGACGCGTTGGGCATGGCCGCCGCCACGGTAGTGT
>JAPPPC010000555.1 GCA_028817685.1 Rhodospirillaceae bacterium | reverse complement strand
CTGGCGCCTTGGTACGCGGAGGCGTTCCGGTCACGCGGCCGGACCAGCGTCCGCGGCGAAAGTTTTTCCGTCGAGGACGCCGCCGCCCATGCGGCCGCGTTCCTGGGGGACCCGCCGGAGACAGGTCCGCAGGCCGTGGTGCGGCTGAAGGAGGCGCTGGAAGATTTGAAGGCGTTCTACAGCGAAGCCGCCGCCGCGAAGCCCGGCGCATCGAGCGCCGACATGTCCGACTGGCTATGGCAGGAAACGGCCTTGGGCCGGCTGATGTTCACCCTGTCCGAGTCCCTGGCGGCGACCGGCGACGAGGCGCTTACCTATATGGCGAAGGGATCCATGGTGCCCCGGGCGCAGCGCGAGAAGGCGCGGGCCGCAGCCTCTTGACCCGCGGCGGCGCAGCCGCGATAACTCGCGCCTCTTCGACAAGGGCTTAAGGGCGAGGTCGTTATGGACCGCATCTTCTCGGGCGTTCAGCCGTCCGGCAATCTGCATCTCGGCAATTATCTGGGCGCGATCCGCAATTTCGTGCGGCTTCAGGACCAGTACGAGTGCATCTACTGCGCCGTCGACATGCACGCGATCACCGTCTGGCAGGATCCCGAGGAATTGCGGCAGAGCACGCGGGAACTGGCGGCGGCATTCATTGCAGCCGGTCTCGATCCAAAGTCGAACGTGATCATGAACCAGTCGCAGAACCCCAACCATGCGGAACTTGCCTGGGTTTTCAATTGTGTAGCCCGGCTTGGCTGGCTCAATCGGATGACCCAGTTCAAGGAGAAAGCGGGCAAGGACCGGGAAAACGCTTCCGTCGGACTGTACGCGTACCCCAACCTGATGGCCGCGGATATCCTGGCCTATAAGGCGACCCATGTACCGGTCGGCGAAGATCAGAAGCAGCATCTGGAACTGTGCCGCGACATCGCGCAAAAGTTCAATCACGACTTCAAGACCGAGCTGTTTCCGATCGTCGAACCGCTCATTCTGGGGCCGGCGACCCGTGTCATGTCGCTGCGCGACGGGTCGTCGAAAATGTCCAAGTCGGACCCGTCCGACAACAGCCGCATCAATCTGACCGATGGGCCGGATGCGATCGCGCAGAAAATTCGCCGGGCGCGGACCGATTCCGAACCGCTCCCGAGCGAGGCGGCCGGGCTCGAAGGGCGGGCCGAGGCAGCGAATTTGGTCGGCATCTATGCCGCCCTGGCCGACCGGGAGATCGCCGATGTGCTGAGCGACTTCGGCGGCTCGATGTTCTCCGACTTCAAGGGGGCGCTGACCGAGGTCGCGGTCGACAAGCTGGGCCCGATCGGCGAGGAAATGCAGCGCCTGGTCGCCGATCCGGCCTATATCGACAGCGTTTTGGCCGACGGCGGCGCCCGCGCGCGGGCGATTACCGCGCCGATCATGGCCGAAGTCTATGAAACTGTTGGATTTATAGGATCGTAGGCGAATCCGGTCCCGCCTCTTGCACCGGCGGCACTTCGTGCACAGGTGATGGGTATGGTTGACGAAGATTTGATCGGTTCCGGCGGGACGCCGCCGCCGCGTCTGGCCGGACGCGGCGAGGGCGTGCGGCGCTGGTCCCTTCGCGGGGGCATCGTCTTGCTCGTGGCGCTGTTGCTGTACTACCCGGCCGGTATGGTCTGGATTCACAATATCGACGATGACGTGAAACTCGCCGTCGATGTGAAGCCGAACGAAAGCCGTTCCGTGGCGGTCGCCGCGACGCTGATTGTCCGGGAAACCGATCGGAACCGCTGGACCGCGAACGATCCGTTCTTCCTGCCGGCGGCAGCGCTCGACAACATGCCGAATTTCCAGCAGGGCATCATCTACGCGCTGTCCCGCTTCGCGATCGAGATGAGCGATCAGATTGGCCGGGTGCGCGGGTCGAGCCAGGTCGACAAGGATCTGGATACCGCGGCGGGCCTGCTGAAATATCCGGGCGATGTCTGGTTCTTCAATTTCTCGACCTCGATCATGCCGACGGCGGCGTCCGAGCAGCAATACCGTAAGGCTGGCCGGGCGCTGAAGGCCTATAATGAGCGCCTCGCCCAGGGTGAGGCGACCTTCGAGCGGCGCGCCGACAATCTGCAGACGACGTTGGAACGGATCGCCGCCGATCTGGGATCCGCCTCGGCGGTGATCGACAGCCAGATCGAAGACGGCGCCTGGTTCATCGATTTCGATGCGGACGACATCTTCTACCAGACCAAGGGCCGGCTTTACGCCTATTACGAATTGTTGGCCGCCTTCCGGCAGGATTTCGGCCAGGTCATACAGGAACGCGAGCTGGGCAAGGCGTGGGACCAGATGTTGGAATCGATGCGGCATGCGGCGGTGCTCGATCCTTTCGTCATCGTCAATGGCGATCCGGAAGGCCAGCTGTTGCCAAGCCATCTGGCGGCGCAGGGCTTCTATCTGCTGAGGGCCCGCACCCAGTTGAAGGAAATCGCCAACATCCTGCTGAAGTAGCGCTGGCGATGCCTGTCGATATCATCCCCTTCGAGGCGCTGGGCCGGTTCGAGAACGATTGGCTCGACACGCGATATCATTTCAGCTTTGCGGATTATCACGACCCGAACCGCATGGGCGTGGGGCCGCTGCGCGTGTGGAACGACGACAGGATCGCGCCCGGGATGGGCTTCGATCCCCATCCGCACCGCAATATGGAGATCATTACCTATGTCCGGCGCGGCGCGATCACCCATCGCGACAATCTGGGCAATGAAGGGCGCACCGAAGCGGGCGACGTTCAGGTCATGTCGGCGGGTACCGGGATCGTCCATGCGGAATACAATCTGGAGCGTGAGCCGACCGACCTGTTCCAGATCTGGATCATGCCGAACGAGCGCGGCCACGCGCCGCGTTGGGATACGCGCCGATTTCCCAAGATGGATCGCGCCGGCGCATTGGTCGCGCTCGCATCCGGCCGTTCGAATGGCGGCGACGCGCTGCATATTCACGCCGATGCCACCTTGTACGGCGCGACCTTGCCGGCCGGGCAAACCCTGTCGGTACCGCTCGGATCCGGCCGGCAAGCCTATCTCGTCCCCGCGACCGGCCGCCTCGAGGCTGCGGGTGCGATCCTCGAAACCCGGTCCGGCGCTGCGGTGCGGGACATGGACTCGGTTGCCGTCTCGGCTCTGGAAGACAGCGAGCTGCTCTTCGTCGATTTGCCCGACGGCTAATTCAACCGCGCGCGCTGTCGGCGCTGTGCTAAGCTTGCCGCGTCTTTATCGTGCAAGGATTTTCCGTGAGCCTCCGCGCGTTCCTTTCGATCCTCGTCGCCATCGTGTTGCTGGGTGCCAACGGCCCCGCGCCGGCGCAGGAGACGTCGCGGCCCTTCAGCAAGATCGTCGACGATTGGGAGCGGACGCTCGACAACGCCCAACGCTACGTCGCCGATCCGGTCCACTTCGAAGAGCGTAACCGCGAATACCGCATACTCCTCGGCGAGGTGCGGGCCGCCGCGCAGCAAGCGGTATCGAAGGCCACCGCCCGCATCGAACAGCAGCAGAGGCTGCTCGATGCTTTGGGCCCGGCGCCGAAAGAGGGCGACCCGCCGGAGCAGCCAGGTATCGCCGAGCAGCGCGAAAAATATGCCGAAGACATCGCATTCTATCGCGCGCGCGTGTCGCAGGCGGAGCTCGCCACCGCCCGGGCCGATGCGCTGATCGCGGCGATTTCGGACCTTTCCCGCGCGCAGCTGCTGCAGGACCTGTCGACGGCAAACTCGTCACCGCTGGCACCGGCGACCGTGTCGCGCGCGTTGCCGGACCTTTACCAGGCGTCCGTGACGCTCGCGCGGACGCCGGTCGATTGGTGGGAGGATCTGTCGGCGGAATTGCGCAGCTCGGTGCTTTTCTTTCGCATTCCGGCGTTTCTGGTTGTGGCGTTCCTGGTCGGGTGGGGCATCCGGTATGTGGCGGTGCGGTTTCTGGGGCGCGATCCGGAGGTTGCCGATCCCACTTACGCGCGCCGTCTGGTCGGCGCGGTTGCCGATGCGGTATCGCGCGGCATTTTCCCGGCAATGATCCTGACCGTCATCCTCGTCCGCATCACCAGCGAGGGGGCGGTGATTACGGGACCGTTCGCCATCGTGCTGGCTGCGATCTGCAAGGCGCTGATTCTGTTCGTCTTGGCCTGGGCCTTGCCCCGCGCGGCGTTGGCGCCGGACCAGCCGCAGTGGCGGCTCACCGTATTGACCCCGCTCGGCGCACAGGCGCTGAGCCATCGCATTACGATCCTGGCGGCGCTTGTCTCGGTCAGCTATTTCGTCGCCGAGGTTCTGTTGGCGCTGACCGAGCGCATCCTGCCGGAAACCCAGATCGACGCCGGGCTGCAGCACTCCCTGTCGGCCGGGTTCGGCTATGTGGGAATCGTCATCGCGGCGATGCTGGGCGTCTCGGCGGTCGGGCTCGATTTGACCAACATCGCTCTGATCGCCGGTGCGCTCTCGGTCGGTATCGGATTCGGATTGCAGAATATCGTCAACAATTTCGTCTCCGGCATCACCCTGCTGATCGAGCGGCCGATCAAGGTCGGCGACTGGGTCGTCGTCGGCGATCAGGAAGGCATCGTCAAGCGCATTCAGGTGCGCGCGACGGAGATCGAGACCTTTCAGCGCACCTCGGTCATCGTACCGAACTCCGCCTTCCTGCAGGAGCCGGTGATCAACCGGACGCATAAGGACAGTTTCGGGCGCGTCGAGGTACCCGTCGGCGTCGCCTATGGCAGCGACACGGCGAAGGTCGAGCAGATCCTGCTCGATGCCGCCAAGGCGAACCCGAAGGTTGCGTCATGGCCGGAACCGTTCGTACTGTTCCTGAATTTCGGCAATTCGTCGCTCGATTTCGAATTGCGCTGCTACTGTCCGAACGTGTTCGACACGTTCCGCACCGGCAGCGAGTTGCGCTTCGCCATCGACCGTGCCTTCCGCCGCGCGGGTATCGAGATTCCCTTCCCGCAGCACGATGTGCATCTCAAGGATCTCGACAGGTTGGGGCAGCTCTTCGCCGCCAAGCGCAACGACAGCGCCGATTAGGCGGCGATCAGTTCCGTGTCACCAGATCCCGGTGGATGATCTTGGCCGCTTCCTGCAGCCCGTCCCGGTTCATCTTGCCGACCAGCGCGTAGGCGAAGTCCGCATCGATCCAGTAGAAGGCCGAAACACCCTTGTCGCTGACGAACTGAAAGGCGGTTTCGCGACTCTCGATGTTGCGGCGGACATAGACGGTCAGCCGCTCCTTCGCTTCGTTTTCATACATGAACTGCGCGGCGGGTTTGCCGTCATCGGGCAGAAGCCGGCCGCCGACCAGCCGGTACCCCATCGGCAGCAGGTCCGGTGTCTTGATGGTCTGACCGAGCCGCTTGGACAGCCATTTGACCAGATGCTTTTCCTGCTTGGCTTCGACCTCGACCGCGTGGCGCCGTTCCTTGATGTAGATGGAATGGGCGCTGATCGCGTTGTCGGCCACCGCCAGCTGGCCCGTTTCGGCCTGATCGCGCAGCAGCCAACCGACCGCCCCACCGACGATCAAGAGAACGATCGCCGCCGCGATCTGCATCCAAGCTGGGCGGCGCGCCGCGGTCGTAGGGGTTGAACGGGTGGCCAGCGCCGACGGCACGGATTCGTTGAGGATCGGATCGAACGCCTGGTGCAGCGCTTCGTTTTGCGCCGTATAGGCCGCGACCTTCGCGGCGTCGCCCGGATTTTCCGCGAGCCAGGCTTCGACCCGCGCGCGGGTTTCCGCGTCGAGCGCGCCATCCACATAGGCGTGCAGTTCCTGCTCGGTCACCGGTGCCGGAGGCGTCATTTTACCCTCCGCAACGGCGTTTCGTTTTCGCTTTCCATGATCTCGCGCAGACGTTCCCGGCCGCGCGACAGGCGCGACATGACGGTACCCAGCGGCACGTCAGTGACTGCCGCCGCATCGGCGTAGGACATGCCTTCCAATCCGATCAGCAAGACGACGCTGCGCTGTTCTTCCGGCAACTGCGCCAGAGCGCCGGCGATATCCCGTGCGACCAGCGCGGCATCGGTTTCGGCGGAAGCCGGCTGCCGCTCCAGACTGTCCGTGTCGGAATGAATTTCCGGGGCGCGGCCCTGCCGCCGGACCTGGTTGACGTGCAGATTGTGCAAAATGGTGAACAACCAGGTCCGCATCGTGCCGGTTGGCTGCCAGAGATGCAGCCTGTCGAAGGCGCGTGCGAGACACTCCTGAACCAAATCATCGGCCGCATCCCGGTCGCGCAGCAAAGCCGCCGCGTAACGCCGCAGGTGCGGAATCTGGTCGGCGATCTGGTCTTCCTTGTCGGTCATCCCCGTTCCGAACAATGGCCGCGCCGATATGGTCTTGGCTGACATGAATCCCAGGAATCACCGAAAACTGCAAAAGGTTTCGGTCGCGGCCCAGCCAGCAACCGGCATACGGGTGGGGGGGAGGTGCCGGTTGCTGGCCGAGACGCCGGCGCCTTACTTGACCTTGGCGCCGCGGAACGGCTTGTGGCAACCGCCACAACCCATTTTCCCTGTTTTGCCGAATTGCGCGGCGATTGCGTCCTTGTCGCCACCGTCGGCAACGCTGGCCAGTTTCGCCGCTTCCGTGCCCAGCACGCCGGCGGCCTTCTGGAATCCGGCCCAGTCTTCCCAGATCTTCGGCAGGGCGCGCGTTACCTTGTCATCGAAATCGCCGCGGCCGGTCCCCTTCGGGTAGTCCTTCGTGATGTCTGGAGCGGCTGCGCTGAGCGCCCGGGCGGCGCTGGCGACATCGGCAGCGGTACCCTCGCCATTCTTGGCAAACTTCTTGGCCACCAGATACGGCTTCAGGATCTTCTCCTTCATGAAGGCCTTACGCTTGTCGATGGTTTCCTTGCCGCTCATCGCGGTGGCGGGGTCCCCCGCCGCCAGGAAGACCACGGCGAAGGCGGCCAGAATCGTGCCTGTCAGAATACGCATATTATTCAACTCCCTACTGTTCCACGGCCTGGGTTATACGGCCGTCCCATACGCACCGGCCCCCTGCCGCTGCGCACTACTCCCTAACCCATTAACACTATAGGGCCAGAATTATTCCCCATCCTTGCTTAAAGATTGTCTTTTCTGTGGCACCGTTGGGTGCCGCGGACTGGACGGCAGCAGCGCGGCGCGGTATGCCACTCTGAACATTGTGAAATTTCAGGGATCAGACCGCCATGTTCGCACTGACCGATGAGCAACTCGACTTCCAGGCCCGTGCCCGGGACCTCGCCCAGAACGTAATCGCACCGCGCGCCGCCGACGTCGACCGCAGCGAACAATATCCGTGGGACAATGTCGCCGCCCTGCGCGACGCCGGATTCGTCGGCATGACCATCCCCAAGGAATATGGCGGTCAAGGCCGTTCCTTCCTCGATGCGGTGCTGCTGATCGTTGAAATGGCGAAGGTTTGCGGCGTCACCGGGCGTATCGCAGTGGAATGCAACATGGGCGCGGTCAGCGCCGTGATGAAATATGGCAACGATGCGCAGCGCAAGATGGCCGCCGAAGTGGTGCTGAGCGGTGACAAGCCGGCGATCTGCATCACCGAGCCCGATGCCGGCAGCGCCGCCAGCGAGATGACCACGCGCGCCGACAAGAAGGGTGACAAGTGGATCGTCAATGGCAAGAAGCACTGGATCACCGGCGGCGGCGTCTCGCGCCTGCACCTGATCTTCGCGCGTGTCTTCGAGGATGGGTTCGAGCAGGGGATCGGCGGGTTCCTGGCGGTCCGCGACCCGGATGCCGGCACACCGAACGGGTTAGTCATCGGCAAGCGCGAGCCGACCATGGGGCTGCGCGGCATTCCCGAGGCCGAGGTGATCTTCGAGGATCTGGAAGTGCCGGATTCCATGATGATCACCCCGCCGGAAGGGCTGCGGCGCGGTTTTGCCGGACTGATGAATGCCTATAACAGCCAGCGGGTCGGCGCAGCGGCGGTCGCGCTGGGCCTGGCGCAAGGCGCGTACGATAAAGCGCTTGCCTTCAGCCATGAACGCGAACAGTTCGGCCGTCCGATCCGCGAGTTCCAGGGATTGCAATGGATGCTGGCCGACATGTCGGTGCAGCTCGCGGCGGCCGAGGCGCTTTGCTACAAGGCGGCCGGCAAGGCCGGCGATGGCTTCCCGGATGCGAACGAAGCCGCGCAGGCCAAGATCTTCACCTCCGAGATGGCGATCAAGGTCACCAATGACGCGCTGCAGGTGTTCGGCGCGGCTGGTTATTCGCGCAACAACCCGTTGGAGCGGATGGTTCGCGACGCGCGCATGTTCACCATCGGCGGCGGCACGGCGCAGATCCTGCGCACGGTTGTGGCCTCGCGCATCCTGGAAACCAAGCTGCCGCAGACCCGCGACGGCTACATGAACCTGCCGCGCGCCGGCACTGGCGACTGATGGCGACAGCGGCGCAACTGGTCGCGCAGCGCCTGTACGAGGCCGGCTGCCGGCACGCCTTCGGCATTCCCGGCGGCGAGGTGCTGACCGTGATGGAGGCGCTGAAGGAAGCGGGCCTCGAATTCGTGCTGGTCAAGCATGAGAATTCCGGCGGCTTCATGGCCGAGGGCACGTTCCATGTGACCGGTGCGCCAGGCGTGCTGCTGGCCACCGTCGGTCCCGGTGTCGCCAACGCGGTCAACTTCATCGTCAACGCCGAACAGGACCGGGTGCCGCTGATCTTCCTAACCGGCTGCGTCGACCCGGCCGAGGCGCAGACCTACAACCACCAGGTCTTCGACCATGCCGCGCTGATCGGCAGCGTCGCCAAGGCGAGCTTTACCTTGGTCGATGGGGCGGTGGATACGATTATCGACAAGGCGGTCTCCATCGCGATGGATGGCCGGCCCGGTCCGGTGCATATCGACATCTCGACCGCGATCGCCGGCCGCGAGCAGCCGGATGAGGCGCCGACCCGTCGCGTGAAGCCGGCGCCCGTCGCGCCCGCGCCAGGACCCGATCTCGATTTCGCCCGCAATCTACTGGCCAATGCGGAGCGACCCATCCTGATCGCCGGTGTCGAAGTGCTGGAGCATGACGCGGCCGATACGGTGGCCGCGTTTGCGCGCGATTTCTCGATCCCGGTCATCACCACCTACAAGGCCAAGGGCGTGCTGCCGGAGGACGATCCGCTG
>JAPPPC010000052.1 GCA_028817685.1 Rhodospirillaceae bacterium | reverse complement strand
CCCCAACCTTCATTGTTCAGCAGGTTCCAGGTATTCGAATAGAGCTTGCCGTCCCAGGCCCCGAACTCGACGCAGTAGCGGTTCGCGGTGCCCATGATCTCGAAGATCTTCTCGATGATGCCGTCCTCGCCCCGCTGCGAGGTGACCTTGCGGGCAGCTTTGCGCAGATAGGCAGAGTCCGGTTTGACCCGTGATGTCCGTTTGATCCGCAACTGCATGGCACCCTCCGTCGCAAGAGACGGTAGAATCTCAGATTCGCTGTGATGTCGCGACCGCTAACGGAGCCCGGTTACAGGCCCAGGCGAGTCTTCAGCAACTGGATGGCATGGCGTTGCTCATCGGATACGGCGCTCTCGACGGTGGCGGTCGATTCCAAAAGCTCGACCGCCTGCGCCTGTTCCTGTACCGAACAGCTTTCCGATATCGGTTTCCACCAGCGCAGGACGGCCCCGTCGGGACCGGCGACCTGTCCGGCCAGCCAGCGGCCTTGACCAAGAAAATCCTCCGCGTCCGATGCGTTCAGCCCGAAAGTGTTCGAAATCGACTGGCGGATATGCGTCGTCTGCTTCTCCGTCAGATCCCCTTCGCTGGCTGCGATGGCGCACATGATCGCCGTCGCGGCGAGCCTGGCATCGTCAACTTCGGGCAATGTCCCGTCGCCGGCATTGCGCTGCCAGTCCCACTTCCGCTTCAGCGCGTTCATGTCGTCGACCGTGTCAACGATCTCGCGGCCGGCCCTGGCAGTATTGTTCGCGCGGATGATAAAGAAGGCGATTATCCCGATAAGCGCGACGATACCGGCGATGATGTGCATGTGGATTTCGCCGCGCGTCGGCGCGGACCCTTGCGTTGACATATCTGGTAGTAATTTAGGGCTCTCGTACACGTTTGTCGCATCGCATCGTCGCAGAAGATCGACTCGCCGGGGAGAAAATGCACTATCCTGTACATCCGATATGAACGGTGAGACGGGGGAGACGATGAGCGTATTCGCGGGCGCAGCATTCTGGGACAAGGCGGCGAGCGAGTCGCGGACGCAAGGGCTGTTCAGGCTGGACGAGTCCGACGCCTGGCAGGCGGTGACGAACGGGCTGCCGGAAGCGGTCGAAATCCGTTGCATCGCGATGCGGGGGACCGACACGATCTATGTCGGCACCCAGGTTGGGCCCTATCGCAGTAGCGATGGCGGGGAAAGCTGGGAACTGATGGCGCTGCCGGCGTCGCCCGGCGATGACACGGTGACTTGGTCGATCTTGCCGCTCGACGATGGCGGGCTGTTGGTCGGGACGCAGGGCACCTTGATCTATCGCAGCGACGATGACGGCGCGTCCTGGCGTCTGCTCGACGTGCCGACGCCAAACGGGGCGGTGCGGATGGGCTTTCCGATGCGGGTGATCCGGCTGGTCGCCGACCCCAGCAATCAGAAGGAAATCTATGCCGGGCTCGAGGTCGGCGGCGTGGTGCGCAGCCTGGATGGCGGCGAGACTTGGACGGATATCAGCGCCGGTCTGATGAACTATGCCGGCGAGACCTTCTTCAAGAGCCGTATCGGCACCGATCAGGACCAGGAAGGCATGATGGATTTGCATTCCCTGGCGATCAGCCCGGCAGCACCCGGCACCGTCTTCCTGGCCAACCGGATGGGGCTGTTCAAGAGTACCGACAAGGGCGAAAGCTGGAACTGGATGAATATCGGCCGGTTTTCGCCGTTGAGTTATGCGCGCGACATCATCGTCAGCCCGCACGACCCGAACACTTTGTACGCCGCGCTCAGCATCGCGGCGCTGAGCAGCCGGGGATCGCTCTACCGCAGCACCGATCTGGGCGAGACCTGGCACCGTTTCGACAGCGGCGTGACGATCGAAAGCACCTTGATGAATATCGGACCGAGCGGCTCGAACCCCGACAGTGTCTATTGCGGCGCGCGTCAGGGCCAGATCTTCGGCACGGATGACGGCGGCGAAACCTGGCGTACCTTGCCGCTGCCCCCCGGGGTCGCGGGCGTCTACGCCGTGGCGTGCAACTAGAATCAACACAAAGAAAATTGGGGGGAGTGAGCGTGGGCAAGCGCAAGACCTACGAGGAATTTCGCAGTTACA
>JAPPPC010000114.1:1341-2099 GCA_028817685.1 Rhodospirillaceae bacterium | reverse complement strand
AGTGGCAGACTGTTTCCGCAATGAGCGGGAACGGTGGCCGCTTTGGGCGCCCGTGCTGATCGGCATCGGGATCGCCGGTTATTTCATGCTCGGCAGCGAGCCTCCGGTATGGCTTGGTGGTCTGTTCCTATTGGTGGCGGCCGGGTTTCTCTGGAGCGGGCGCGGTCACAACGCCACAGTCCTGTTCAGCCTGGCGTTCGGGCTGACCGCGATTGGGTTTTCGGCCGCCCAGCTTCGTACCCATTTGGTCGCAGCGCCCATACTGGAACGGCCGATCACAGGGGCTCTCAGTGGGCGTGTTTTGCAAGTGGAGGCCTTTGCTTCCGGTCCGCGAATCCTGTTGGACAATGTAAGGCTCCGCAATCTTCCCGCCGACCGGACACCGGAGCGTGTGCGCCTCCGGTTGCGGGCGGCTGATTTGCCGGAAGTCGGTTCGCGCATTTCGGTCTTCGCCCGACTGCTGCCGCCCGGGGCCCCCGCAGCGCCCGGAGCCTACGAATTCCAACGCCATGCGTGGTTTGCTCGGATTGGCGCCGTCGGATACGCCTTCGGTTTGTCGCGCCAGTTAAAGCCGATGGCCTCGGATTCTAAGGAATCCTGGACGGTATGGATTGCTACCTTCCGTCAACAACTTGCAGAGCGTATCCGGGCCGCCATTCCGGGGGCGTCCGGCGCTGTCGCGGCGGCGCTCATTACAGGCGATCGCAGTGCCATTCCCAAGGAGGTCGTCGAGGCGATGCGTGATTCCGGTTTGGCCC
>JAPPPC010000114.1:0-1331 GCA_028817685.1 Rhodospirillaceae bacterium | reverse complement strand
GCCCATCTGTTGGCCATTTCCGGACTGCATATGGGCCTCGTCGCCGCGACCCTGTTCTTCGGGCTGCGCACTTTTCTTGCGATGAGCGAACTGCTGGCGCTGCGCTATCCCATCAAAAAATGGGCCGCGGCCGTCGCGCTTGCCGGTGCGTTCGGTTATCTGCTGCTTACGGGCGCAACGATCCCGACGCAGCGCGCTTTTCTGATGGCTGGTCTGGTCCTTCTCGCCGTTTTGCTGGATCGAACGGCGATTTCGCTCCGCCTGGTCGCGTGGGCTGCCGCGGCAATCCTGCTGATCACGCCGGAAAGCCTTCTCAGTGCCAGTTTCCAAATGTCCTTCGCTGCTGTGGTGGCTCTTGTCGCCGTTTATGAGCACGGTCAGCGGCTCGTGGGCGACTGGGCTGGTGGTGGTTGGGGGCGGAAAATAGCGCTCTATCTCTCCGGGGTTGGGCTGACGACACTCGTCGCCGGTTTGGCGACCGGCATTTTTGCGCTCTACCTCTTCGGACGTATTGCCCATTTCAGTCTCGCGGCCAACCTTCTGGCGGTCCCTGTCACGGCGTTCTGGATCATGCCATGGGGGGTGATCGCGATGGCATTGATGCCGTTCGGGCTGGAAGCTTGGGCGCTGGTTCCTATGGGATGGGGAATCGATCTGGTGACAGGGACGGCCAGGGACGTCGCAGGCTGGCCTGGCGCGGTGAGCCTTGTCCCTGCGATGCCGGTGTTCGGGTTGGCCGCGGCTGCAATCGGTGGTCTGTGGCTTTGCCTCTGGCAGCGCCGTTGGCGCTATGCCGGAATCGTAGGGATCGTCGCCGGATTGGCATCCGTTTCGCTGCATTCGCCGCCGGATATCCTTGTGTCCTCGGATGGCAGCTTGGTCGGTGTCCGGGCAGGGGATGGCGAACTCCTGCTGTCCACCACCCAGCGCGAGAAGCGAACGGCAAGGACATGGCTTAGCCGCAGTGGGCAGAATGGCGCTCGTTCCTGGCACGACAGCTTTGATGTAATGAGCTGCGACAGTGTCGCCTGCATCTACCGGGCAAAAGGACAGGTCATATCCCTGGTAAAGGACCCGCGCGCGCTGGCCGAGGATTGCCGCCGCGCCGACATTGTTATCAGCGCAGTGCCGGTGCGGTGGAGTTGTCCGACCGCGAGGCTCGTCGTTGACCGATTTGATCTGTGGCGCCATGGCGGCCACGCGGTCTGGCTGGACAGCCTCAAAGTCGAGACCGTTACTGAGAAACAGGGGCGCCGGCCTTGGGTGACGCAGCGCCGCCGAAAGTCTAGTAACGCCGCAGGAGTCCGATCAACCGCCCTTGTACCTTGACC
>JAPPPC010000360.1 GCA_028817685.1 Rhodospirillaceae bacterium | reverse complement strand
CTACGTCAACATCCCGACCGCGGCCAGCGTAACCGCTGCGCACCGCGACACCTGCTTCCGGGTCGGCCGCTACCTGCACGCACGGGGAGCGGAAGCCGTCATGCTGTCGGGAACCGATTTGTTCCTCGCTTTTGAGGGACAGGATTGCGGTTTTCCGGTTATCGACGCCGCCGAAGTCCATATCGAGGCGATATTCCGCTGGTCGCTCGGCGCCGCAGAATTATGACGACGGACATCGATCCGAAAGCCCTGCGATCCTGGCTGTTCATCGACGGGGCGGACGAAGCCGCGCTCGCTGCGGGGCCGGCATCGGAGGCGGATGTACTGATCCAGGAGTTGGAGGATTTCACGCCGCCCGAAATGCGTCCGCGGGCGCGCGAGATCAGTCCCGATGTCCTGGCGGCCTGGAAGGCGGCCGGTGCGGTGACCGCGGTGCGGGTCAATCCATTGGACGGTGACGGGATGGCGGATTTGACCGCGATCATGCGTGGGGCGCCGGATATCGTGATGCTGCCGAAGACCGCGGCACCGCGTCATATCGTCGAACTGGCCGCGGCGATCGCGCGCTGCGAGGCGGATTACGACCTCGAAATCGGTTCGACCGGCATCGTGCCGAACATCGAGCAAGCAGCCGGATTACTGCAGACCTTCGCGATTTGCGGCGCAAGCGACCGGGTCGTCGCCTGCGGCGTGGCATCGGAGGATATGGCCGCCGATTTGGGGGCGGAGCGGGGGCGGGACGGTATAGAGCTGGCCTATGTGCGGGAACGGTTCCATGTGGAGTGCGTCGCCGCCGGAAGCGTCTCATTGGATTGCCCCTATACCTGGACGGATCTGGAAGGCGTGACGGCGGAAACGCAGCATGCGCGCCGGCTCGGCTATACGGGGAAGCTTGCCGTGCATCATGCGCATCCGCCCGTCATCAACCGACTTTTGACGCCGAGTGACACCGAAGTGGTGGAGGCGGGCCGAATTGTCGCCGCGTTTGAAGCGGCAAGAGTTGCGGGCAAGGCCCGGGCGGAGCTCGACGGATCTCTGATCGAGGTCCCGATCTATCTCACCGCAAAACGCCTGTTGGACCGCGCGGCGTTGTTCAGCATCCCCCATAATTGACGCCGCACCCGGTCAAAGCCCTAACCGGCGAAAGGTTTTCAGCGCGAATCGGAAAGTTTTTCGCCGAAACCTCTTGAACTCTCTGGGTTTGTGGCTTAAATGCCCCGCTGGCACTCACTGGACCTGAGTGCTAACAAACGAAAATTTCGAATTCGAGTTCGTTGGAGGAACAGCAATGAAATTCAGGCCGTTGCACGATCGAGTCGTGGTGCGTCGGATCGACGAGGAGGAAAAGTCCGCCGGCGGGATCATTATTCCCGATACCGCCAAGGAAAAGCCGAGCCAGGGCGAAATCGTCGCCGTGGGATCGGGCGCCCGGAACGAGAATGGTGAGATCACGCCGATGGATGTTCAGGTCGGCGACACCGTCCTGTTCGGCAAGTGGTCGGGCACCGAAATCAAGATCGATGGCGAAGACCTTCTGATCATGAAGGAATCGGACGTCATGGGTGTTTTGGACGCGCCGAAAGCGTCGAAGAAGAAAGCTGCATAGCTCAGAGATTTGGGAAAGAGGAACGAATAAATGGCTGCGAAAGAAGTCAAATTTTCAACGGACGCCCGTGACCGCATGTTGAACGGCGTCGACATCTTGGCCGATGCGGTCAAGGTGACGCTCGGCCCGAAAGGCCGCAATGTTGTGATCGACAAGGCCTTTGGCGCGCCGCGCATCACCAAGGACGGTGTGACGGTCGCCAAGGAGATCGAACTCAGCGACAAGTTCGAGAACATGGGCGCCCAGATGGTGCGCGAAGTGGCCTCGAAGACCAACGACATCGCCGGTGACGGCACCACGACCGCAACGATCTTGGCGCAAGCGATCGTCCGCGAAGGCTCCCGCGCCGTTGCCGCCGGGATGAACCCGATGGACCTGCGCCGTGGCATCGACGCGGCCGTCGAGGCGGTGGTTGCGGACCTGTCCAAGCGTTCGAAGAAGATCACCACGAACAGCGAAATCGCCCAGGTCGGCTCGATCTCGGCGAACGGCGACAC
>JAPPPC010000493.1 GCA_028817685.1 Rhodospirillaceae bacterium | reverse complement strand
CTTGAAGTTCTCGGTCATGAAGAAGGGCACCCAGCCGATGACGGCGTTGGGCGCGTCCAAGCCTGGCCGGGTGCGAATGAAAGCCCGCAAGGGGGCGGCGGACATACCCAGTAATCCGCGATCGGTGAAGGCGTATTTCAGCGCTTCCCAAACAAGGCGGACGCCGCGCCCCTTCACATTGTAGGTGATGCCCAAACTTTCCGGCACCGTCCATTTCATGCGGGGTGCGTAGTGATCGCGGAGGTTCTCACCAACGCCGGGCAGCTCATGTTGAACCTCGATGCCGAGCGACTTTAGTCTTTCTGCCTGACCAATTCCTGATAGTTCCAGCAATTGCGGTGAGTTGATCGCGCCGGCGCTGACCACGACCTCCCGGGTCGCTTTCGCCTCGATGGTGGCGCCCTTGTGACGATAACGCACGCCGGTACAGCGCTTGCCTTCGAACAGCACGCATTCGGTCAGCGCGTTTGCCTGGATCGTCAGATTTGGGCGGTTACGCGCCGGTTCGAGATAGCAATGAGCGGTGCTCATCCGGCGGCCGTTGCGGATCGTCGTCTGCGACATACCGATGCCGTCCTGGCTGGCACCGTTATAATCGTTCGTGTATTCGATGCCGGCCTCGCCGGCCGCCTTGATGATGGCGTCGTAGAGCGGGCCTGTTTCCAGGCTTTCGCTGACTTTCAGAACACCGTCCCTGCCGCGATATTCTTCGTCGGCTTCTCCCCTGTAACTCTCCATATCCTTGAAGATCGGCAACACGTCGGCATAACTCCAGCCGCGGTTCCCGAGCTGGGCCCAGATATCGTAGTCCTGGCTTTGTCCGCGGGTGAAGACCATGCCGTTGATCGAGCTGGATCCACCGAGCAGCTTGCCGCGCGGCACCGGAATGCGCCGTTGGCCGGATCCTTCGTCAGGCTCCGACGAATAGCGCCAGTTCGCTGCCGGATTGTCGATCAGCTTCGCGAACCCTACCGGAATGCGCGACCAGGGATGGCTTTCCCGTCCCGCTTCGAGAACCAGTACCCGGTGCTTTCCGTCTTCACTGAGGCGGTGTGCAACCGCTGCGCCGGCGGAGCCGGCACCGACGACGATGTATTCGTATGTCTGGCTTTCCATCTTGACCTCTATGCCGCGTCGGCAAGCACCATGCGCGATGCTTTCTCGCCGATCATGATTGACGGCGCGTTGGTGTTGCCGGATGTCAGGGTCGGCATGATCGAGGCGTCCGCGACCCGCAACCCCGCCATCCCATGAACCCGGAGCTGGTCGTCGACGACGGCCATCGGGTCCGATCCCATCTTGCAAGTGCCGACCGGGTGATAGGTCGTCTCGGCGTTGTTGCGCACCCAATCCAACAATTCGCCATCGTCATCGATGTTTGCTCCCGGTGCGATCTCTTACGTTGCGACGTTCTTCATGGCCGGTGCGGTCATGATCTTGCGGGTCATGCGCATGGCTTCCAGGGTCACATCCCGGTCGAGTTGGGCGCTCAGGAAGTTAAATCGGATGGCCGGCGGTTTTTTGGCATCGGCGGAAGCGATGTGAATGCTGCCCGTGCTCTCCGAGCGCAGGATGTTCATGATCGCCGTGACGCCGGACTCGTTCGCCAGTTTGAAATTATTCCCGACCAGAAAAGGGATCCATGAAATCGCGGCATTCGGGGAGTCCAACCCCTCCCGCGTGCGGATATAGGCGCGGATCGGCGCGGCCGGCAGACCCAGCAGCCCTTCATTCGTGAAGGCGTATTTCAGGGCCTGCCACACCAGGCCCAGGCCGCGCCCCTTGTCGTTGTAGGTCATACCGAGCGCGGCAGGCACCTTCCAGCGCATGCGCGGCGAGTAGTGGTCGCGCAAATTCTCCCCCACACCCTTCAACTCATGTCGCACATCGATGCCGTGGGTCTTCAGAACTTCCGGCTGACCGATGCCCGACAGTTCCAGGAGCTGCGGCGAATTGATCGAGCCGGTGCTGACGATCACTTCGCGGTTCGCGCGGGCTTCGCGTTGCTGCCCGTTGACGGTGTAACGCACACCGGTGCAGCGTTTCCCGTCGAGGAGCAGGCATTCGGTCAACGCGTTGGCCTGGATCGTCAGGTTCGAACGATCGCG
>JAPPPC010000623.1 GCA_028817685.1 Rhodospirillaceae bacterium | reverse complement strand
GGTATATCGTCGCCGCAGCGCGCGATTTGTTCGAAGGCGAGATGCTGACGGCACGCTTGTGGGACGAGGAGCTCGTCCTATGGCGTCATCAAGACGCGGTGATGGCCTGGAAGGATTATTGCATCCATCGCGGCGCCAAGCTGTCGCCAGGCCGGATCAAGGACGGCACGGTGATTTGCCCCTATCACGGCTGGCGCTACGATACGACCGGCCGCTGCAGTCTGATCCCAGCCCATCCCGACACGCAACCGCCGCCGAAGGCACTGGCCGTCGCCTACCGGGCCGTCGAGTCGGATGGGTTCATTTGGGCGTCGCTGGGCGAACCGGCGCACGAACCGCCGCGCTTTCCCGAATATCCCGATGACGGCTACCGCAAGGTTCTGGCAGGCCCGTACAATTATCACGGCAACCCGTTCCGCACGGTGGAAAACTTCCTGGACGTGGCGCACTTTCCCTTCGTCCACGCCAACATCAACGGCGATCCGGACGACCCGGAACCGATCGGCGATTATGAGGTGTTCAAGGACGAAGCCGGCATCCGTACGGGACTGATCCCACGATTCCAGCCCTTCGGCGATCATCGTGGCATCCCGGTGACCGCGTACTACCAGTACAACTGCCCGCGCCCCCTCTCCGCCTATTTCGAGAAGGATACCGGCGAGGGCAACCGGTTCTGTACCTTCATGGCGGTGACACCGTTGGATATCGACGACTGCATCCTGTGGGTCCAGATCGCGATCAATTACGGCTTCGACCTACCGGAACCGCAGATCCTCGAGCGCCAGGACGCGGTCTACAACCAGGACAAACCGATCATCGAGAGCCAGCGGCCGCACCCGATGCCGCTCGACCTGAAGGCGGAGCTGCACGTCCGGTCGGACAAATACTGCGTCGCCTATCGGCGCTGGCTGAAGGAGCTCGGCGTCACCTGGGGCGTGTCCCAATAGACGCCACGCCGATCACACCGAGGCAGTCGCACCGCCGACGATGACCACTGTTCCGTCATCCTTTTCCATCCAGACCGTGACGTGCGCCTTACCGTCTTCCTCGCGCGTGATCACGCCTTTTGCGGTCACCCGGTCGTCCGGCCAAACGATGTTGGTGAACTTCACATCCAAAGTGCCGCCTTCGTAATAGCCGCGGCCGAAGTGCTGCTCGAGCATCTGGCCGACCATCGCCATGGTCATCTTGCCGCCGACCACCACCTCGTCGAAACCGAGCTCCTCGGAGGCCTGCTTGTCGGTGTGATAGCTGCGCCGGCCATGGAAAAACACACCGCACATTTCGAGATCGATGACGCGGCTCACGCTTTCCAGCGGCACGCCGGCGGGCACATCGAACTTGCGAATGCCTTCCTTCTTCTTCGGGTCGCGCAGCGCAACCTTGCCGGAGCTCTGGTTCAGCAGGAAGCTCTGATGGTGAATGCCGCGTGCGACCATTGTCTCGCCGTCATAGACATTCACCTCCTGCTTGACGACCGACCGGTTTCGCCAGTCATAGACGTCAAGTACGGTCGAGGCGCGTCGGTACTCCTGACCCTGATAGACAGGGTGAAAAAACTCCCATTCCTGCCGCATCCAGAGATTGCCGAAGGCGTTGTCAAAACGGGCCCCGTCGAAACCGAAATCCATCTCGCCGACGATCATCGCCGGGGCGACCGGTTTCGCCCAGTGGGTCGGCGCGCTGTAAAGCGCACGATCGACAGCCAGCCCCTCGCAGTAATTATCCACCATCTCCGTTGTGCAGGTGAAGTCGAGCGACCCCAAATCCTTGCCCGCATAGGGTTCATGCGCCGCTGCCGTGTAGCTCATCACTGCCTCCTGTCTTCAATCCCTGGTCTGATTGCCCCCATGATGGCCTGACGCGCCCCAAAAAGCGAATTCATCTAGTTTCGCGGCGCATCGCGATGACATTTCCAAAGTGTTGGAACATATCGGGTGTCTTCGGTACCGTGCGCGCCGCCCTAATGCGCGCAGCCCGTCGAATAGGATAGAGCTTTCCATGCTGAACATCGCCAAAGTTGAACCGATCCTGTTACGCGCCCGGATCGAGACGCCGATCGTCACCTCTTTCGGGACGATCCCCGAACGCGCGGTATTGCTGGTCCGCAT
>JAPPPC010000435.1 GCA_028817685.1 Rhodospirillaceae bacterium | reverse complement strand
CCGCTCCCCCGGCGGCACCGGGACAAGCATGATGATGGCCGCCTTCGAGGCGCGCGGAAAAATGAAGATCGGCGAGCCGATCAAGTCGGAAGGCCTGTTGGGCAGCGGCCAGTTCGAGGGCGAGCTGATCGGCGAGACCACGATCGGCAACTACCGCGCCGTCATCCCGACCGTGAAGGGCACGGCCAAGGTCACCGGCTACGCCAAATGGCTGCTCGACCCGGACGATCCTGTGGGTCAGGGTTTCGTGATCCGATGACCGAGGGCCGCAAACACAGTTACGCAATCGACATGGTCTGGACCGGGGCCGAGGACGGTCCGGCGAAAGATTATCGAGGCTATTCGCGCGAGCATCGCTTCACCGCACCGGGCAAGCCAGTCCTGCAGGGTTCCGCCGACCCGGCCTTCCGCGGCGATGCCAGCCTATACAATCCGGAGGAACTGCTGCTCGCTGCGCTGTCCGGCTGTCACATGCTGTGGTACCTGCATCTCTGCACCGCCAACAAGATCACGGTGATCGGATATGAGGATCATGCCGACGGTGTCATGACCGAGGCGCCCGGCGCGGGCCGGTTCGTCGAAGCGACCCTGCACCCGACAGTGACCATCGGCGCGGGTGATGATGCGGCTCTAGCGGCTTCGTTGCACGAACAGGCGCACAAGGAATGCTTCATCGCCAATTCGGTCAACTTTCCGGTCAGGTGCGAACCCTCGATCCGGGCTACCGACTGATCACTCCCGCGCCCGCACCATCTCGCGGTGCAGGATGTAGACGCCGCTGGCGATGAGCACGACTGTGCCCGTGACGACCCAGCGATCCGGAATATCGCCCCAGAACATATAGCCGAGCGCCCCGGCCCAGAGGATTGATGAATAACGGAAGGGCGCGACCAGGCCAGCCTCGGCGAGGCGGAAGGTCTCGACCATGCAATAGTGGCCGCAGCCGGTAATCAACCCGCCGATGGCGATCAGGCCGAAATCACGCGGCGTCAGCCAGATCCAATTGCCGGCGAGCGCCGTGGTCAGCCCGGCGGACCCGACCGCGGCAGTCGTGGTCACCAGGATGGCATTCGCGGTTTCCCGAGCGTTGGTCATGCGCCGCGTGAACAAATCCCGGGTCGCATCCATCAGCGCCGTACCGAGCGGCAGCAGCGCCGCCAGCCGCCACAAATCGCCGCCCGGCCGGATGATGATCAGCATACCGATGAAACCGACGATGACTGCGGCCCAACGCCGGAATCCGACCTGTTCGCCCAGCACCGGGCGCGCCAGGGCGGTCAGGAACAGGGGCGCGACGAAGGTGATGGCGATAACGTCGGCCAGCGGCAGCAGGCGCACCGCGTTCATGAACAGAAAAGCGGAGTAAACGACGCAGCTTGCACGCAGCAGATGGACCTTCGGATTGCCGACACGGGCGGTATGAAACCCACCGGCACGCCAAATGAAAAACCCGATGGTGACGAAGATGAAGGCGGACCGCAGGAACAGAATTTCCCCGGCGGGATATCCCGCCGACAGCCATTTCAAAATCGCGTTGTTGAGGCTCATGAAGAAGCTGCCGGCAAGCATGAAGGCGATGCCCTGCATCGCAGCAGAGGGAGGCTTGGCCATCAGCGCCGCACCATTTCGCGGCGCAGAATGTAGAGGCCGCTGGCTATCAGGATCGCCGTCCCCGCCATCACCCAGATATCCGGCCAATCGCCCCACACGAAGAAGCCGAGCCCGACGGCCCAGAGAATGCTGGAATATTTGAACGGCGCGACCAACCCCGCCTCGGCATGCCGGAACGTCTCGATCAGACAATAGTGGCCGCAGCCGGTGATCATCCCGCCGAGCGCGACGATGGCGAGATCCTGCGGCGTCGGCATCGTCCAGCCGAACGGCAGCGTGAACAGCCCGGCACAAGCGACGGCCGCCGTCGTCGTCACCAGGATCGAATTGGAGGTCTCGCGCGCGGCAAGGCGGCGGGTGATGACATCGCGCATGGCACCGGCAAAAGCGGAACCGAGCGGCAGCAGCACGGCCAGCCGGACGACATCGCCGGTCGGCCGCGTGATGATCAACACGCCGACGAAGCCGGCGATCACCGCCGACCAGCGGCGCCAGCCGACC
>JAPPPC010000334.1 GCA_028817685.1 Rhodospirillaceae bacterium | reverse complement strand
CGGTTATGCCGCTCTACGTCATAGTCGTTTCCGCAGGCGTCAAGATCCCTCGCAATGTGGGGCCTGGCATAACGCGGTCGGACCTGCTGATCATCAACAAGACCGATCTGGCGCCGCTGGTCGGCGCCGATTTGGGCGTGATGGACCGGGACGCGAAAAAGATGCGCGGCGACCGGCCGTTTTACTTCACGAACCTGAAGGCGGGTGAAGGCGTGTCGGATATCGCCGCCTTCATCGTCTCTTTGGGCGGGCTGCCAGACGATACGGTGCGGCAGAACCTCACCTGATAAATTGCAAGGACCGGACGATACCTCGTCGAACGGCCCTACATGGGAAATGCTGGCACGCCCCGATAGGAGAAAGTTCGAATCACTTGTTCGAAACGTTGGTGGAGTGGGATTCCGATTTGGGGGGCGTTAATCGCTGGTCACAGCCCTGCCGCAGAGCCTTGAGTGAATTAACTCTTGGGTAGTCCTGGCAATCCAGTGCCGGTCAAAGGCACATCCAAAACAAACAGGTCTCCAGATGGCATAGCACCTGTTTTCTCAGGCTCCGCTTGCCGTCAAGCAGCGTTCGCAAATGCCCTCGACCTCGACAACACGGCGGGCCGCCTTAAATTTCAGCTGTGCGGCGTTCTCGGCAATCAAGCGTTCCAGCCTCTGATCCTCAAACTCGACAGAATTCCCGCAACTTCCACACAGGAAGAATAAGCAGATGTGATTGCGTTCCGGGTGGGTGCAGGGGATGTAGGCGTTACGGCTTTCAATCTTCGAGACGAGTCCCTGCTTCATCAGGAATTCCAGGGCCCGATAGACGGTAGGCGGTCCAACCGATTCAATCCCTGTATGCTGCAATGATTTGACGAGCTCGTACGCGCCTGTCGGTCTGCCTGACTTCCATAGCAGCTCTAGAATTAGCCGCCGGCTCTTGGTCAACCTCGCACCGCGTGCCTCGCAAATCGATACTGCCAACGCGAGCCGTTCATCGGGATCGTGTTGGCCTCGGCATTCCGGGTCTATACAGGGTTGCGGCGTGTGGGCCGTCACGGTTACGTCCCAAATTGCTTATCCTATTTGTAATGTTATAACATTACATTTTGCGAACACAACAACCTCCAGCTGGCGACAGTTGGCCAAGTCTTGCGGGAAGGATTCGTAATGGATTGAACGGTGGCTGACCGTCAAAAAACGCCCGCAACGCATTCAAAGTCGGACATCCACAAACGGCCGTGCAGATCGGAAGCGGAGGCCGCGGTCCGCACTTTGATCGAATGGGCCGGTGACGATCCGGACCGGGAGGGGTTGAGAAGAACACCCGAGCGGGTCGTCCGCGCCTATAAGGAGTTCTTTGCCGGTTACGACAAAGATCCTGTTGAGCTGCTCACGACCACTTTCGAGGAGACCGCGGCCTATGACGAAATCGTCATCCTGCGCGACATCCGGCTCGAAACGCATTGCGAACATCATATCGTCCCCATCCTGGGCAAAGTGCATATCGGATATCTGCCGGCCGGCCGCGTCATCGGCATTTCCAAGCTCGCCCGTCTCGTCGATGTTCTCGGCAAACGTTTGCAGATACAGGAGCGACTGACCGCCCAAATTGCCGACACCATTCAGGACGTTCTGAACCCGCGCGGCGTCGGCGTGGTCGTCGAAGCCGCACATCAATGTATGACAACGCGGGGCATCCGAAAGCCGGGAGTAAGCATGGTGACCAGCCGTATGTTGGGGGCTTTTCGCGACGATCCGGCCACGCTGCGGGAATTCCTGGCGATGATTGGCAACCCTAGGAGCGCTGCAAATGGATCCTAAAGAAATTGTCGAGGCAAACGGAGCACGCTTTGCGGCGCGCAGCACGGTCGAACAGGTCGAAGAAGGCAACGCGCTGGCGCCGAAGTTCGACCGGGATGGACTAATCCCATGCGTAACGACAGATGCCGAGACCGGCGACGTTCTGATGCTAGGCTTTATGAATAGTGCTGCGCTCGAGCGGACGATCGCGACAGGCGAGGCGTACTACTGGAGCCGGAGCCGGGAATGTCTCTGGCACAAGGGCGCGACAAGCGGCTT
Source organism: Rhodospirillaceae bacterium (assembly GCA_028817685.1). Taxonomy (GTDB): domain Bacteria; phylum Pseudomonadota; class Alphaproteobacteria; order UBA8366. The sequence continues at coordinate 43 of JAPPPC010000334.1, read as the reverse complement.
GGTTCAACAGATCGTCGAAATCCGCATTGACGCTGATCAGGAT
>JAPPPC010000863.1 GCA_028817685.1 Rhodospirillaceae bacterium | reverse complement strand
TCACCGGTTTCTACCGGGTGCAGCCGGGCCAACAGGGCGTCGCGCTGGTGTTCGTCAAGGTATGGAAGACGACGGCTCCCGGGCTGGATATCAACTTCCCGGCGCCGATCGGCGAGGTGCTGACCCCGCAGGTCGATCTTTCGCGCCGTGTCGATATCGGTTTCCGGGGTGCGGGCGATGTTCAGCGCGGGCGGAGCACGGAACGCGATGTTCTGGAAGAAAGCCTGATGCTGACGGGCGATCAGAACATCGTCGATATGGATTTCACCGTCTTCTGGAAAATTAAGAATGCCGGTGACTATCTGTTCAACATCCGTGGCCAGGAAAACACGGTGAAAATCGTGGCGGAGAGCGCGATGCGCGAGGTGGTCGGGCAGACACGCTTCGATACCGCCGTGACCACGGGCCGTGAGGAAATCCAGGACAAGACCCGGCAACTGATGCAGACGATCCTCGATCAGTACAAATCGGGTATCGAGATCACCAACGTGCAGCTGCAGAAATCGGACCCGCCCAGCGAAGTCATCGACGCGTTCAACGACGTGCAGCGGGCGCGTCAGGACCGCGACAGGCTGCGCAACGAGGCGGAAGCCTACGCGAATTCGGTCGTCCCGGTGGCCCGCGGTGAAGCGGAGCGGGACATCAAGCAGGCCGAGGCCTATCGCGAACAGCAAATCCAGGAAGCGCAGGGTGAGGCCGACCGGTTCATTTCGGTCTACGAAGCCTACAGAGTCGCACCGGAAGTGACGCGGCGGCGTATGTATCTGGAAACGCTTGGTGAAGTGCTGGGCAGCGCGCGCAAGGTGATCATCGATCAGAAGGGCGGCGCGTCCGGCGTCGTGCCATACTTGCCGCTGCCTGAGGTTCAGAAACGCCTCGAGCAGGACAAGAAAGAGTCCGGCAACTAGGGAATTGGAGATTTAGCAATGAGCAAAGTCCAACTCGCAATTCTTGGCATTGTCGTTCTCGTGCTTGGGGTTATTGCATCGTCAGCGCTGTTCACCGTCCATCAGGTCCAGCAGGCGATCGTGTTGCAATTCGGTAAGCCGGTCCGCGTGGTCGACGAGCCGGGTTTGAGCTGGAAGATACCGTTCGTTCAGAACGTGCAATTCTACGAACGCCGCATCCTCGATCTCGATCCGCCAGAGTTCGAGGTGCTGCTTGACGACAAGAAGCGGATCAAGGTCGATGCCTTTGCGCGGTACCAGATCCAGGATCCTCTGAAGTTCCTGCAGGTGGTCGGCACGGAAGCGACGGCGCGGAACCGGTTGAGCAACCTGGTCAATTCATCGTTGCGGCGGGTTATCGCGAAGACCTCCTTGACCGATCTGCTGTCACCGAAGCGCGGGCAGTTGATGGAGCAGATCCAGACGGAGGTGACGGACAAAGCGGAAGCGCTCGGCATCAAGATCGTCGATATCCGGATCGGCCGGACCGATCTGCCGACGGAAACCAGCCAGGCGGTGTTCAACAGGATGCGGACCGAACGTGAACGCGAGGCCCGTGAACTGCGAGCGCAAGGTAAGGAAACCGCACAGAAAATTACCGCCGAGGCGGATCGCGACCGGACGGTTATCCTGGCGGAGGCGAAGCGTAAATCCGAGCAACTGCGCGGTGAAGGGGAAGGCCAACGCAACCTCATTCTTGGAAAGGCGTATGGCCAGGACCCGGAATTCTTTCAGTTCTACAAATCTCTCGCCGAATACCAGAAGAATCTCGTGGGCAACGACACGACAATGGTGCTGTCGCCCGATAGTGACTTCTTCCGCTTCTTCGGAGATTTGCAAGGCGTGACGCCGAAAACGCAATAGACCGCTTGATCCGGGGTTGCTGATTGGCCGATTTTGCCACCGCGCTCGCCCTGGTCTTGGTGATCGAAGGGCTGCTGTACGCCCTGTTTCCGGAAGCGATGCAACGCATGATGCGCATCGCGCTGGAGGCCCCGCCGACCGTGCTGCGGAACGGCGGGCTGGCGGCGGCGATCCTCGGATTCATCGTCGTTTGGCTGATACGCGGGTGAATTACTGGCCGATGCCGCCGGATTTGCCTTAATTGGACCAAAAATTTGGATATATTATGACGTTTTCGGCATCTGGATTGATCCGCTTCCGGACTTGCCCTACATGCCTTTCAACCGATGGCTCGACGGTGGGGCAGGAATCGATATGGAGGTCGTTGTGAACCGTTTAATGCATTCAATTCGTACGCGCGACGCAGCGCCGTTGCGCTGGTTGCTATTCGTGCCCGTGGCGGCACTGCTCGTGTGGCAGCCGGTTCCCGCAGATGCGCGGGGGGCGCCGGACAGCTTTGCCGATTTGGCGGAACGCCTGTTGCCGGCGGTTGTGAATATTTCCACCACGCAAAAGGTCCAGCGCCAAGGCGAAGCGCATGAAGGGCCGCAGTTCCAGTTTCCGGAAGGCTCGCCGTTTCGCGATTTCTTCGATCGCTTCAACCGCCGGCCCGGTGATCAACCGGCGCGGCGCGTAACGTCGCTGGGATCGGGTTTCATCATCGACAAGACCGGTTACGTGGTCACCAACAACCATGTCATCGAAGGGGCGGACAAGGTCACCGTCATTCTTCATGAAGGTCAGAAATTCGATGCGGAAATCGTCGGCAAGGACAAGAAGACCGACTTGGCTCTGCTGAAGATCAAGCCGGGCGATACCGAACTGACCGCCGTCGATTTCGGCGCTTCCGACAAGGCGCGGGTCGGCGACTGGGTCATCGCGATCGGCAATCCGCTGGGCCTTGGCGGTACGGTGACCGCCGGCATCATCTCCGCCCGCGGCCGGGATATCCGATCCGGACCCTATGACGACTACATCCAGACCGATGCGCCGATCAACCGGGGCAATTCCGGTGGCCCGCTGTTCGATATGAAGGGTGCGGTCATCGGCGTGAATACGGCGATCCTCTCGCCGTCCGGCGGCAGCATCGGCATCGGCTTCTCTGTTCCCGCCAATCTGGCCAAGAATGTGATCGGCCAGCTGCGCGAGTTCGGGACCACCCGCCGGGGCTGGCTTGGCGTGCAGATCCAGACGGTCTCGCCCGAGATCGCCGAGAGCTTGGGTCTAAAGGCACCGAAGGGTGCGTTGGTCGCCGGCGTCTTGAAGAACAGCCCGGCCGAGGCGGCTGGCGTGAAGCAAGGCGATGTCATCGTTGGCTTCGACGATCGCGAGGTTCCGGAATCCCGCAAACTGCCGCGCATGGTGGCGGAAACGAGCGTCGGCAAGGACGTCGCCGTCAAGGTCTGGCGCGACGGCAAGGAAGTCGGCCTCACGGTGCGTTTGGGCGAGTTGGAGAAGGTCGATCAGGCGTCGTTGACGACCCGCGGCAGCCGGCGCGACTCCGGCAAGGATGCCAGCCGCGACGTTGACGCGCTGGGACTGGCTCTGTCGCCGATCACGCCGGAACTGACCGAAAAGTACAAGATCGAAGAGGACATGAAGGGCGTCGTCATTACCGACGTCAAGAAGGGCAGCGACGCCGAAGAACGCCGCCTGCGTCCGGGCGATATCATCGTCGAGGTCAGCCAGGAAGCGGTCAGCTCGCCTGCCGACGTGGCGTCCCAGGTCGAAAAGGCGCGCGAGAAGGGCCGTAAGGTCGTCCTGCTTCTGGTCGACAAGGATGGGGACATGCGCTTCATTCCCCTGAAAATCAAGAAAGAGTAGAGTCGCCCGAAAACGGATCTGGCATGCGGCGCGGGCTTTGTCCCGCGCCGTTTTGCTTTACCTGACAGCACCTTAAACCCTATTCTGCGCGCCCATCGTATTTCCCGACAGATCGGAAGCATCCGGGTGAGCCGCGCCGACACGACTTCTATTTTCCAGCTGAAGAACCAAGCGCCCATCTATCTGATGGGGCTGGGCCATGGCGCCACCCACTGGATCGCGGCGACCTTCACGATCTTGCTGCCGCTGATGACGGAAGATCTCGGCCTCAGCTACACGGAAGCCGGGCTGCTCTATTCGATTTTCTACGTCAGTTCGTTTGCGGCGAATTTCGGCAGCGGTGTCGTCGTCGATGTGACGGGCCGCAAGGTGATTTTCCAAATTTTGTCGTTGGTCGTCGGTGCAGGCGCGCTCTCGGTCTTCGGGATTACGGGACTTTATCTCGTGCTCGCTGCGATGGTGGCGCTGATCGGCGCGACCAACAATCTGTGGCATCCGCCGGCGATCGCGTTCATCTCCGAGCGCTATCCCGATCATCGCGGCTATGCGCTGTCGATCCACGCTACCGGTGCCAGTGTGGGCGACATGATTGCGCCGTCGCTGGTCGGGCTGTTGCTTATTTCGTTCTCATGGCAGGGCGCTGCCGCCGTCAGCACGCTGCCGGTCTTGCTCGTCGTACTGATTTTTCTGTTCTATCTCATGCCGATGGACCGGCCGGCGCCCGGTGTCGCGCGGAAGACCATGGGCGTGCGCGAATATTTCGGCGGCCTCGGAATTCTGGTGCGCAGCCGCGCCGTCTTGGGCTTGTGCCTCATGGCGTCGTTCCGCTCGACGGCCCAGGTCGGTTTGGTGATGTTCCTGCCGCTCTACCTTTACGACGTGTTGAAAGTCAGCCCTTGGCTGATGGGACTTGCGATCACGGGCATGCATCTGGGCGGCGTTATCGTGTCACCGATCGCGGGCACGATCTCCGACCGAATTGGACGACGGCCGGTCGTCATGTCGGGCCTGACCGCGACGACCATCATTATTCTGCTGTTGCCCTTCATCCCGGATGCGACGGTGTTCATCACAGCGGTCGCGGTGCTCGGTTTCGTGCTGTACGCCGTGCGGCCGGTGATCCATAGCTGGATGATGGATCTTGCCCCGCCGGAGGTGGCGGCGTCCGCGACAAGCCTGCTGTTCGGCACGCAGGCGGCGCTTTCGGTGCTGATGCCGCTGATCGGCGGCGCGGTGGCCGATGCCTATGGGCTGAAAGAGGTGTTCTACGTGATTGCCGGGATCATGCTGGTCGCGAACCTCACCGTCATCCTGCTGCCGCGCCCTGAGGCAAAGTAGTCGCCGGAAATTATCGTTGCCACGCGATCCGGGCCCCCTCTACCCTGCGGGGTAACGGTAACGGAGTGCGTGTTTCCTATTCGCATGGGAGGAAGAAGATGAAAAAGCAGCTTATGGCATTCGCCGCTGCGGCGATGATCGCGACGCCCGTCGCGGCGCAGGACATCAAGGTTGGGGTAATTCTGGGCTATACGGGCCCGATCGAGTCGCTGACCAAGGATATGGCCGCCGGCGCCGAACTGGCGATGAAGGAAGTCAATGCAAGTGGCGGCATCCTGAACGGACGCAAGATCGTTCCTGTGAGCGGCGATACGACCTGTATCGTTTCGGCGGCGGCCACGGCTACGACGGAGCGCCTCATCACGTCCGACAAGATCAGCGCCATCGTCGGCGGCGACTGTTCCGGCGTAACGACCGCGATGCTGAAGAACGTGGCGATGGCCAAGGGCATCGCGATGGTGTCCCCGTCGGCGACCTCGCCCGCGCTGTCCACAATTCCGGATAACGGATTATTTTTCCGGACGGCTCCGTCCGATGCGCGGCAAGGCCAAGTGCTCGCCGACGTCTTGAAAGAGAAAGGCGTCAAGAAGGCGGCCCTGACCTACACCAACAACGATTACGGCAAGGGTCTGGCAGAGAGCATCAAGGCGAATTTCACCAAGATCGGCGGCAAGATCACGATTTCGGCGGCCCATGAAGACGGGAAGGGCGATTATTCAGCCGAAGTCGCGGCGCTTGCAGCGGCCGGGGGCGACATCCTTATCGTCGCCGGCTATCTGGACCAGGGCGGTAAGGGCATTATCCAGGCGTCGCTCGATTCCGGAGCGTTCTCGACCTTTGCGCTGCCGGACGGGATGATCGGCGACTCGCTGCCGCTGGCGATCGGCAAGGATCTCGACGGGTCCTACGGCACAGTGCCGGGGACGGACAGCCCCGGCGGCGAGAAGTTCAAGGGGCTCGCGACAAAGGGCGGGTTCAAACCGGGACCGTTCACCGCAGAATCGTACGATGCGGCGGCGTTGATCATGCTGGCCATGCAGGCGGCAGGATCCTCGGAAAGCGGCAAGCTCAAGGCGAAGGTGATGATGGTCGCCAACGCGCCGGGAGAGAAGATCTATCCGGGTGAGTTGGCGAAGGGCCTTAAGATCCTGAAGGACGGTGGCGATATCGACTATGTCGGCGCCTCCGCGGTTGAGCTGGTCGGCGCGGGCGAAAGTGCCGGCAATTACCGCGAGATCCTTGTCAAAGGCGGTAAGATCACAACGGCACGGTATCGCTAACCGTTACGCGCAGGCGGATACCCGTTTCATTCGGTCCCGCCGGCGTGAACACTTACGCGCAACCGGAAAAACTGTCTGGGATCGTCGATGATCCGTGTGGAAGACCTGCACATGCATTTCGGCGGCATCCGCGCCGTTGATGGCGTGTCGCTGGAAATCGCGTCAGGCACGATCACTGGGCTGATCGGCCCGAATGGCGCCGGCAAGACGACGCTCTTCAATATCATCGCCGGCCTGTACAAACCGACCGCCGGTTATGTTTTTCTCGACGGCGACGACGTGACCGGGCTGCCGCCCCACGCGCTTTTTGCCAGGGGTCTGTTGCGTACGTTCCAGATCGCGCATGAGTTTTCCACGCTGACGGTGCGCGAAAATCTGATGATGGTGCCGGACGGCCAGCCGGGCGAGCGCCTGCTCGACACGTGGTTGCGTCCCGCCACGGTCCGCGCGCAGGAAGCGGCAGTCCGGGCGAAGGCCGACGAGGTCATCGATTTTCTGCAGATCGCCCATGTCGCCGACGAATATGCGGGCAATCTGTCCGGCGGTCAGAAGAAGCTCTTGGAGCTTGGCCGCACCATGATGGTCGATGCGAAGATCGTCTTTCTGGATGAGGTCGGCGCCGGCGTGAACCGGACGCTGCTGAACACGATCGGCGATGCGATCCTGCGGCTCAACCAAGAGCGCGGCTATACGTTCTGCATGATCGAGCACGACATGGATTTCATCAGCCGACTCTGCGACCCGGTCATCGTCATGGCCGAAGGTGGGGTTCTGGCGCAGGGATCGGCGGATGCGGTGAAGGCGAATGAGGACGTGATCGAAGCCTATCTGGGTACTGGGCTGAAGAACGCCGCCGTCGCGTAGACGGTACCGTGAGTTTTCTGAGCGGCGAGCATATGACCGGGGGATACGGCGGCGGCGCGAACATCCTGGAGGATTGCACGATCACCGTCGACAGGGGCGAGATCGCGGTGGTCGTCGGACCGAACGGTGCCGGCAAGTCGACGGCGATGAAGGCCATCTTCGGCATGCTCGATCTGCGCGCGGGATGCGTTCGGCTCGACGGCGAGGACATTACCGCGCTGTCGCCGCAGGCCCGCGTCCGCAAGGGGATGGGGTTCGTGCCGCAGACGGCGAACGTGTTCACCTCGATGACGGTCGAGGAGAATCTCGAGATGGGCGCCTTCATCCGCGACGACGATATCTCCGAGACCATGGCGCAGGTGTTCGCTTTGTTTCCGATCCTCGAGGAAAAACGCGGGCAGCCGGCAGGCGAACTGTCCGGCGGCCAGCGGCAGCAGGTCGCGGTCGGACGCGCTTTGATGACACAGCCGCAGCTGCTGATGCTCGACGAGCCCACCGCCGGCGTGTCGCCGATTGTCATGGATGAATTGTTCGACCGCATCATCGAGATCGCACGAACGGGAATTACGATCCTGATCGTCGAGCAGAACGCACGGCAAGCGCTGGCGATCGCCGATAAGGGCTATGTGCTGGTGCAGGGCAGCAACCGCTTTACGGATACGGGGGAAGCGTTGCTGGCCAATCCGGAGGTGCGCCGGTCCTTTTTGGGAGGCTGAGGCAGCAGGGTGTGTTGCCGAGGGTTGGGGGAGCCTGGTGGAAGACGTCACGAACGCCGCGATATTGATCCTGAACTTCCTGTTCGTGCCCGGGCTGACCTATGGCTGCCAGCTGGCGCTTGGGGCGCTCGGCGTGACGTTGGTATACGGCATTCTGCGCTTCTCCAATTTCGCGCATGGCGAGACGATGTCGTTCGGCGCGATGATTTGCATCCTTGTGATGTGGTGGCTGCAATCGCTCGGCGTCTCGATTGCGCCATTGCCGACGGTGCTGCTGGCGTTGCCTGTCGGCATCGCTGCAACCGTATTGGCCTGCCTGTTGATGGATCGCTGGGTTTATCGCTTCTACCGGCGCCAGAAGTCGCCGCCCGTCACGTTGCTGGTCGCTTCGATCGGCTTGATGTTTCTGCTGCATGGCGGGATCCGATTTGCAATCGGGCCGGATGACCGTGTCGTCGGCGATGGCGCACGCTTCATATTCAACGCGCGGGAATTCCGCCACGCGACCGGCCTGTCGGAAGGGCTGGCCTTCAAGACCTCGCAAGGCATCACGATCGTCGTGACCGTGTTGCTGGTCGCTGCCCTGTTTTGGTTTTTGAACCGAACGCGGGCGGGCAAATCGATGCGTGCCTTTTCCGACAATGAGGATTTGGCGCTGCTGAGCGGCATCAATCCCGACCGGGTCGTCATGATCACCTGGGTCCTGACCGGTATCCTGGCGACGATTGCCGGAACCCTTTATGGGTTGGACAAGAGCTACAAGCCGTTCGTCTTCCTGCAGTTGCTGTTACCGATCTTCGCGGCAGCGATCGTTGGCGGGCTGGGCAATCCGCTTGGGGCAATTGCCGGTGGTTTCGTGATCGCCTTCTCCGAAGTGTCGATCACCTTCGCCTATCGAAAGTTCGTCGCCTATCTGGTGCCGGAAAGCTGGGAGCCGGAAGGGCTGCTGCAGCTGCTGTCCACCGATTACAAATTCGCGGTGTCGTTCGTCATCCTGGTCCTGGTGCTGCTGATCCGGCCGACCGGCATTTTCCGGGGTAAGGTCATATGATCCAAGCCAATCGCAAAGTGCTGCTGTTCGGTGTGATGGCACTGCTGCTTTTGCTTGTCGGCTTTGTGCAGAGCTGGTCGCTCGCGCTGGCGATCCTCAATCTCTGTCTGATCTCGGCGGTGATGTCGCTCGGCGTCAATATCCAATGGGGCTATGCGGGGTTGTTCAATGTCGGCGTGATGGGCTTCGCCGCGCTCGGCGGGCTGGCCGGCGTGCTGGTTTCGACGCCGCCGGTTCACAATGCGATTGCGGCGGGCGGCGGTGGAATACTGCTTACGGGCGCAGTCGTAT
>JAPPPC010000851.1 GCA_028817685.1 Rhodospirillaceae bacterium | reverse complement strand
CCCTTTCCCACGCATCTGCCACGACAAGTCTAAGCAACACCGAGCAGCCTGGGCAAATCGCCGTAATCCGCGCGTGACCCATACCGAGAAATCGCTATTGTGTCGCCCGGAGCATTCCTCGCGAAAAGGTAACCCTCAATGGCCAGCGTTTCGCCTGATACGGGCGGCGGCGACCTGCCGGATAGCCGCTACGCCTGGTGGCGGCTTTGGATCGCCCTCAGCCTCGCCACGATTGGCGGGATCGGGCTTTGGTCGGTTGTCGTTGCCCTACCCGCGATCGAAGCGGAGTTCGGTGTCGATCGCGGCAGCGCATCGATCCCCTATTTCGCGACGATGATCGGCTTCGCAATCGGCGGCGTGTTGATGGGCCGCCTGACCGACAAAATGGGTGTCCGAACGCCGGTCATACTCGGCTCGATCTCGATTTCGCTGGGCTATATTCTGGCCTCGCAAGCGACGAGCATGTGGCAGTTCATCCTGGCACAGGCCCTGCTGATCGGCATGTTCGGAAGTTCCGCGACTTTCGGTCCGCTCGTCGCTGATGTCACCCTCTGGTTCGTCAAGCGGCGCGGTATCGCCGTTGCCATCGTTGCCAGCGGCAACTATCTGGCCGGCACGATCTGGCCCCCGCTGCTGCAATACGCGATCGACGCGTTCGGCTGGCGCATGGCGCATCTTGGAATCGGCGTCTTCTGTCTTGTCGCGATGCTGCCGCTGGCACTTGCGCTCGGCAAACGGACCGTGTCCGAAGAGACGGATGTCCTGGCCGCAAGCCGGAATCTGATCGCAAGAATGCAGATGTCACCATCAAAGGTGCAAGCGCTGATCGTCATTGCCGGTTTCGCCTGTTGCATGGCGATGGCAATGCCGCAGGTGCACATCGTCGCCTATTGCGGCGACTTGGGATACGGCGTGGCGCGCGGCGCAGAGATGCTGTCGCTCATGTTGGGCTTTGGCATCGTCAGCCGGCTGGTTTCCGGCTGGATTGCCGACCGGATCGGCGGGCTGCGCACTTTGCTGCTCGGCTCCAGCCTGCAGTGCCTTGTCTTGCTGTTCTACATTCCGTTCGACGGGCTGACGTCCCTATACATCGTCTCTGCCCTGTTCGGCCTCTCCCAGGGAGGTATCGTGCCGAGCTACGCGTTGATCGTACGCGAGTATTTCCCGGCGCGGGAAGCCGGCGCGCGGGTCAGCTTGGTTCTGATGGTCACCATCGCCGGCATGGCCGTCGGCGGCTGGATGTCCGGCGAGATCTATGACCTAACCGGGTCCTATCAGATGGCCTTCCTCAACGGCATCGCCTGGAACCTGCTGAATATGTCGATCGCCTTCTGGCTGCTGGCCGGGCGGCAAAAATCGACGACGGCAACGGCTTAGGGCTGTTTCGTCCGTTCCGCCCAGGGTTCGCGCGCGAAGACACGATGCACCATCGGCTCGAAAGCCGAGAGCGGCATAGTGTCGTAGTCCGGGTCGAAGGATTCCTGGTCCCATTTTTCGCAGAAATCGACGCATTGCTGGAAGGCCGGATGGCCGCGGTATGTGTCGCGCGCATTGCGGTCCTTCCCGACATGATGGAAGTAGTAGTAGCCCTGAAACAGGCCGTGATGCCGAACCACCCAATAGGTATCCCAACCGACATAGGGCCGGATGATCTCACCGGCGAACTGATCGTGGTTGTCCGGCGCGAAGGGTACGCCGATATCGTGCAGGAGCGCCGCCACGACCATTTCCTCATCCGCGCCATCGCGGAAGGCGCGGGTCGCGCTTTGCAGCGAGTGCTCGCGGGTATCGACATGTTCGCCGGGAATCCCTTCCAGCACCGTATCCACATAGGTCAGAAGACGGCCGGGCGTGAGTTGCTGATACGCAACGGCATTCTCCGCCATAAACGCGTAGTCCGCCTCGGTCCCGTCCTTCATGCGCAGGTAGCTGACCTTTTGCAGTTGTTCGGCCATGATCCGTTTCCCCTGACTACGCGCTCGTTTCCGACATACGCGCCCGCAATTCCTCCACCGCCTCCGGATTGACCAGCGACGACAGATCGCCCGCCGGTTCGCCCAGAACGACGGACCGCACGACACGGCGCATGATCTTCATGGTGCGGGTCTTGGGCCGGTCGG
>JAPPPC010000549.1 GCA_028817685.1 Rhodospirillaceae bacterium | reverse complement strand
TCACCGGCGACTACACGATGTTCGAGAACGGGCTCGGCCGCTGGGTCGATCTCGACAAGCCTGACTTCGTCGGCCGCGAGGCCTTGATGGCAAATCGAGATGCGGGTGTGACGCAAGACTTTGCGACTTTCGTCGTGGACGCCACCGACGCCGACGCCCCAGCACTTTCGACCGTCTGGGACGGCGACCGCAAGGCCGGGCTCGTGCTGTCCGGCGGTTACGGTCACCGCACGGAGAAGTCCATCGCGTTGTGCGTCGTCGACAACGCCTATCTCGCATCGGGAACCCAGGTCGAAATCGATATCTATGGCGAGCGGCGGTCCGCCACCCTTGCTGACACACCGGCGCTATACGATCCTCGGTCGGAGCGGCTGCGCGGCTGAAAGTTCACAGTCGATTGTCTGCTGTTCGATAGCCCACTACGCTGAACGTCGAACGATTCCATTTCGGTGGGGCGCAGATGACATCCGAGACGACGATTGAAGGGACCACGGTCGGCGGCGACCGCTTACCGGCCAACCACCCGGCGCCGCACCACGGACCGATAGAGGGCGCTTCGGTCTGGTACGGGCCGGACCTGGCCGACAGCGAGTCCTGGATTTACGAACTATCCGCGGACGAGCGGCAGGAACTGTTGGCGGCGGCGGAGGAGGTCCGCGACCGCGACATTCAGGACATCCACCGAACCGACTTCCCGTTACCGCGCTTTGGCCCGCGGCTCGACGAACTGCGGCAAGAGGTACTGCGCGGCCGCGGCTTCGTACTGCTGCGCGGTGTCCCCATCGAAGAGCTTTCGATGGCGGAAACGGCGACACTCTATTGGGGCCTGGGCACCTATTTCGGCACCGCGCGGCCACAGAATGTGCGCGGCCATCTGCTGGGGCATGTTACCGACGTGCAGGACCGCGTCATCGAACGGGCGCGCGGCTACCTCACCAACCGGCACCTGCTTTACCATTGCGACTATGTGGACATCGTTTCGCTGCTCTGCCTGAAGAAATCGAAATCCGGCGGGCTGAGCTCGCTGGTCAGTTCGCACACGATCCACAACGAAATGTGGCGCCGCCGCCCGGACCTGGCAGAACTTCTCTACGGGCCCGTCGCCCATGACCGGCACGAGGAAGTACCACCCGGCAAGGGACCGTGGTACGAACTGCCGATCTTCAACCATTTCGACGGCCGGCTCTGCATCTATTTCATCCGCCGGAACATCGACAATGCCGCGCAATACCCGGATGCAAGGCCGATGAGCCCGGAACTGGTCGAAGCGCTCGACATGGTCCACTTGCTGGCGAACGACCCCGCGCTGCACCTCCGGATGGCGTTCGAACCGGGCGATATGCAGATCCTGCACAACCACCAGATCATGCACGACCGCACCGCCTATGAAGACTGGCCGGAACCGGAACGGCGCCGCCACCTGCTGCGCCTGTGGCTCGCCCCGCCGGACGGCATTCCTCTGCCGGAAGCCTTCGCCGGCCTGTATGGCAGCGTCGAGGTCGGCAATCGCGGCGGCGTGACCGTCCCCGACATGCAGCCGATCGTACCGCTCGAACCGGTTTAGATCGCCGCGCGTCTAGCTTTCATGCACCGGTCCAAGCGGGTAATAGCGCACGCCTGACCGAAGCTTCGTGAAAGCGAAATCGGCCGGGTTTGCGCCATGTCCCCCGGGTGCCAGCGCCGCGAAAGTGGTTTCCGCGATCGGGTCGAAATGGGCCCGGTAGTGGCAGGTGCTCTTAAGAACGATGATCTTCTGCGCGGTCAGGTCGACGCCGAAGTTCTCGAACACCATGCGGTCGAGCGCCTGGACGCGCCGGCTGCTGACCGCGACCTTGACGCCGCCGATCGACAGCAGGGCCGACGGGCCGACATCGTAGGGTTTGCCTTGCGAGACCGGACCGGTCGTCTGATAGCGGCCGTCATTCACGACCTCGACCGTGAAGGTGCCCCGGAACGGCTCGACACCCGGCAGGTCCGTACGGCCGCCCAGATCCAGTTCAATCTTCGCGCCGACTCCGGCCTCGTGCGCCGCTTCGGCGGCCAGATCGTCCCGGACCACGCCGAAGATCGCGCCCTGCGCGTCATTGCGCACCAGGGCGGCCAGCATACCCACCGTATCCGCGCTGCCACCGCAGCCGGGATTGTCCTGCGTGTCCGCCAACACGATCGGCTTGGTTGCGGTTTCGGACAGCCGCATCGCCTCCTGCACCGCCTCGTCCGGCTGTAACAGCGGTTCGGCGAACTCCGCCTCTTTCAACGCCACAGTCTGGGCGATCTCGTCTGCCGCGGCATCGGCCTCCTCCTGACTGTAGGCGTGCACGCTCACCGTCGGGCCGCAATCGCGCAGATCGGCGGGCGGGAACCCGGCGAGATAGGCGAGCGACAGCATGTCGTCCGTCTGCTGCGCGGTCGCCGCTTCGACGATACCCTTGGTCGGCTCGACCAGGGTGCATTGGAAGTTCAGCGGCAGTAGGAAGGGCAGATGCCGCAGGGCCCGTCCCGACGGGCGGCCGTCGATCAGCAGCCGCTTCATGGCAACCGCGGCGCGTTGGCCGGTCTCGTATTGATCGACATGGGGATAGGTGCGGTAGGGCAGAATGGCGTCCGCCTCGCGCACCATCTCCGGCGTCACATTGGCGTGGTAGTCGAGACTGATGACGACCGGGACGTCTTCGCCGACGACGGCGCGCACCCGGCGCAGCAACTCCCCTTCCCCGTCCTCGAATTCCTCCGACACCATCGCGCCATGCAGGTCGAGATAGACGCCCTCGACCGGCAGCGCCTGCGACAGGCGCGAGATCAGCTCGCTCGCGATCATCTCATAGGCACGTCGCGTCACCGCGCCGCCTGGCGTGGCGCTGGCCCAGAGCAGCGGATAGATCTCATGATTGCCGTCATTGCCGGCCATGAAGCCGGCGGTCGCGGCACCCTTCTCCTCGAACTCGGCCAGCATGTCATCGCCGCGTGGCATGGCGGGCCGGTCCGCCGGGTGGGCGAAGTCGTCATAGTCGGTCGGATCGGGCACGAAACAGTTGGTCTCGTGCATGAAGCCGGCGATCGCGATGCGCGCCATTTTTCCGTACTCCCTCTAAACAGTATTTCTTGCTAGTGCTCGCGCAGCAGACGCCCGCAGCCTTCGATCCTATCTTCGATCCCGGCGGCGCGCAGGGCGCCCCAGAAGGTCGCCTGGGCACTGGAGATCACGGGTTTGCCGAGCTTGTCCTCCAGCCGGTCGAGCGAGCCCAGGGTGGCCATGTCGGAGCAGCTCAGGAAAATCGCGTCCGCTTCCGGACTGTCGATTGATTCCGCCAGACCTTCCACCGCGTCCGGCGGCACGAGGTTCATGTGCCGGCCGCGCTTCTGCGCCTCGAACAGCATCACCCCTTCGTCGGCCGTCACCGTCAGCCCATGGCGCTCGAAATAGCGGCGCTCCGCGTCGTTGATATCGTCGGTATAGGGCGACCCCACCGCGACGCTCTTGATGCCGAAGGCCTCGAAAGCCGCCAGCACGGAGCCCATGGTGGTGACCGTCGGCCGCTCGAGTTCGCCGGCGATCTCGTCGCGGGTCTGTTCGTGCGGCGTCTTCAGCGCGCTGGCGGTGCAGCCATAGGCGACGACATCGACCTCCAAGCCGCGCAGCTCCTCAAGGACCCGGGGCAGATAGGCCTCCATATCCTTCAGCGGGTCTTTCGATTTTTCGGCGAGCAGCATCCGGGTGGTGTGGATCGTCACCCCGTCGGGCGCCATGCGCCAGAACTCGGTCTCCGCGACCGTGTTCGGCGACGGCACGATCAGTCCTATCCGCGCCCGGCTGCCGTAAGGCCGCTTGGTCTTGTCCGGCGTTCTGTATTCCATAGTGCGACCTCCCAAACTCCGTTCAATCCGGCGACGCGGCCAGAAAGCGGTGCAATTCGCTTGCGATTAGATCCGGCGCCTCAAGCAGCACGGAATGTTTCAGTCCCGGCAATATGACACATTCGGCCCGGGGAATCCGCGCCGCCAGCAATTCCGCCATGCGCGGTGTGGAGCCCGCATCGCATTCGCCGGTCATCACCAGGGTCGGCGCAGTGATCCTGTGGATTTCGTCGGCAAGGTCCGATTCCGCCAGCACGCGGTAGGAAGCGGCATAGGCGGCCGGATCGTTCTGCAGGCTTTTCTGGCGCCGCCATTCCAGCACGTCGGGGCGAGACGCGATGAAGCCGTCGGTGAACCAGCGAGTGACCGCTTCGCTGAGATGCGCGCCGGCCCCTTGCTGCGACAGGGTTTTGGCCCGGGCCAGCACGCGAGCACGTTCTTCGTCGGTGCGCCCGGCTATCGTGCTGATGAGCGCCAGCTTGTTCAGACGTTCCGGGTATTTCAGCGCAAAGGCCTGCGCGACCAAGCCACCCAGGGAGAACCCGACCAGATTGATCGTCGGCATTTCAAGCGCGTTCAGGACACCGCAAAGATCTTCGACGAAATCGTCCAACGCATACGGTCCCGACGGCTTGTCCGAGCGGCCGTGCCCCCGCTGATCCAGGCACAGCACATCGTAGCCGGTGCCCAGGGCGGCAACGACGCCGTCCCAGGTTTCAATATCGGCGCCGACGCCATGCAACAGGACGATGCTCTCCCCCGTGCCGCTGCGCCGAATGTGAAACGCGTTGGCGCCGACCTGTACATATGCCATTTCCCGCCCCCGCGGATTTGTCCGATAGCGCCAATGGATGCAAGAGGTTAGCATTCCGGCCAAAGCCCCGTCACCGACCGGAAAGACCAAAGGATATGACTTCTCAAAAACTCGCCGGCAAGACCGCCCTCATCACCGGCGGTGCCCGCGGCCTGGGCCGCGGCTACGCGTTGCACCTCGCCGGGCTGGGCGCCGACATCGCCGTCATCGACCGCAACCTCAAAGCCGCCGACGTCTACGAATTCGAGCGCGAATTGCTGACCGCGGACACCGTGATGGCGGAGTGCGAGGCGCTCGGCGTGCGCGCGATGGGGCTGGAAGCCGACCTGACCGACCGCGCCGCGGCCGAGGCGGCGGTGCAGGCGGTAGCGGACAAGATGGGCCGCATCGACATTGCAGTGTGCAATGCCGGCGGCGGCACGGTGACCTTCGCCGACGAACGCCAGCCGCGCGAAGGCGCGAACGAAACCCTCGACGAGGTCACCGTCGGCACACCGTCCGACACGCCGGAGCACATGCTGAGCCGCGTGCTCGACATCAACATCAAGACCTGCATGTACACCTGCATGGCCGTCGCGCCGCACATGAAGAAGCTGGGCTACGGCAAGATCGTGACGGTCTCCTCAACCGCCGGCGTCGACGCCAAGGGCGAGTACCACCCCTACGGCCTGTCCAAGGCCGCGATCATCCACTATACCCGCGCCCTGGCCCAGGAGCTCGGCCCCCACAACATCACCGTCAACGCCATCGCCCCCGGCATCATCCGCACCGGCCGCCTGGGCGACCGCGCCGAAATGGCCAAAGAACGGGTCCCGCTTCGGCGGGAGGGCACGATCGAGGATTGCGCCAAGGTGGTGGAGTTCCTGACGACGGACATGTCGGACTATGTGACCGGCCGGACGATCATCATCGATGGCGGGATGCTGCGTTAGTCCTTCGCCTTCGCGTCTCTTCGGATGATATCCGCCCCGCCGGGGTCCACCGTTTGCCCGAACAGTTCCGCGTTGTGGGTGTGGCCGAGCTGTTGCAGCGACATGGCGGCGCGCAGGGCGGTCCAGAAGCCCTGCGCGTCCTGCGCCTGGTTGCAGGATTCCTTGGCCAGCCGTAGCCCCATCGACGGGCGTTCGGTGATACGCTTCGCCAAGGACAGGGTGAAGTCTTCCAGCTCCTGGCGCGGTACGACGTGGTTGACCATACCGAGCGACTGCGCCTCGCGGGCGGAGAGGATGCCGCCGGTGAACAGCAGCTCCTTCGCCTTGCGCACGCCGAACTCCCAGGGATGGCCGAAATACTCCACGCCGTTGACGCCGAAGGCGACGACCGGATCGGAGAAGGTCGCGTCCTCGCTGGCGATGATCAGGTCGCAGACCCAGACCAGCATCAAGCCGCCGGCGAGCGTCTTGCCGTGCACCTGGGCGATGGTCGGCTTCGGGATGTTGCGCCAGCGCCAGCACATGCCGAAATAGATCTCCTCCTCGCGCGACTGCCGGCCCTCCGCGCCGGGCTTGTCGAAGCCGCCCCAGGTCGAGATCGTGTCGTATTCCGACATTTCGGTCTTGTCGCGCAGATCGTGGCCGGACGAGAAGTGCGGCCCGTCGGCGGCCAGCACGATGACCTTGACGTCATTGTCCGCCGCGGCGCGGTCGAAGGCCTCGTTCAACTCGTAGGTCATGCGCTTGCTCTGCGCGTTGCGCTGCGCCTCGCGCGCCAGCACGATGCGCGCGACACCGTCCGCCGGCGTCTCGTAGCGGATCGTCTCGTAAGCCATCGTTTTCTCCCTGGTGGCGGATCAGCCCTGCGTCAGCTCTGACGTCACGTCGCGGAAGGACAGGCCGTCGAAGGCGGTGACCACGTCGACCACGGTCGGTTCGCCCGATGCCAGCGCTTCGCGGATGGCGGCGCCGATCTCGCCCGGCTGCTCGACCCTTATGCCCTTCACGCCCATGGCATTCGCCACGTCGGCGTAGTTGGTGTCGGCGAAGGTGCTGGCGATAGTGCGGTTGCCCTGGCCATGCTTGACCCAGCCGAGCGCGCCATTGTTCAGGATCACGGTGACGATCGGGATGTTCTCGTCCTTCGCCGTCAGGATGCCGTTGATCGCCATGCCGAAGCCGCCATCGCCGGTGACCGCGATGCATTGCCGGTCCGGATCGACCAGCTTGCCGGCGAGCGCCGCCGGGATCGCGTAGCCCATGGCACCGATGCCGGGCATCAGCAGGGTGCCGGGCCCTTTGGTCTGGAAGAAATGGGTCATGAACAGCCGGTTCTCGCCGGCATCGCAGGTGATCAACGCATCGTCCTCGATCGCGTCGTGCAGTTCCTTGAACAGGCGCGGCGGCATGATCGGGGTGGCGTCGGAGGTGTAATGCGGGTTGTCGAAGAAGCCTTCCGCCTGCCGCACCGCCGACAGCGCCGCGGCCCGTTCGGTCAGCACTTCTTCGGAAGGCGCCCCGGACCGCCGCACCGCGTCGCTGAGCTGCTCCAGCGCCAGCTTCGCGTCGCCGATGACCACGGTGTCGCAGGGGAAGGACCAGCTCGCATTCTTCGGCTCGATATCGATTTGCAGGATCGTCTGCCGTGTCGGATCGATCAACGCCGGGTTCTCGTTCGTCGTGTCCGCCGGGCCGAGGCGCGTGCCGACCGCCAGAATCAGATCGGCCTGGCCGATTGTCGTGTTCGCCGTCGACTGTCCGAAATTGCCGCACACACCGAGCGCCATCGATCCGGTTTCCGGATAGACGCCCTTGCCGGACGCCGTCGTCGCGACCGGCGCGCCGAGCTGTTCCGCCAGCGCCGCCAGTTCCGCATATGCTTTACTGATCCGCACACCGTTGCCGGCGATGATGACCGGCCGCGCCGCCGCGCACAGGGCTTGCGCTGCCTGTTCGACGGAGGCCGGATCGGCCGGCAGGCGCGACGGCAGATAGTGCTGGGTCGGGTACAGGGTCGGCCGGCCTTCCGGATCGACCGTGCCGCCGAAACACGCGCTGTGGAAGATCAGCCCCACCGGACCGCCCTCGCCGCTCAGCGCATGCTTGATGCCCAGTTGCGTCGCGTGCACCGCTTCGCGCGGCGTGTTGGCAACGAGGGTCTGTTTGGTGACAGCGGCAAGCGCGTTGCGCGTATCGGCCGCACCGTAATCGCCGGTACCGCTCTGATAGGGCGCGTGCTGGGTGTAGGGCGCCACGTCGGAGAAATCGGTCAGGAACAGCATCGGCGAGCTGCCGAGATGCGCCTCCAAGGTGCCGAGAAAGCCGTTCGCCAGCATGAACAGCCCCTGCCCCATGCAGATGCCCGGCTTGCCGGTCAGCCGGCCATAGACTTCCGCCATGACGCTGGCGAGCTGTTCGTGCCGGACCAGCACGCAGCGGACCGTATCCTGATGATCGTAGAGCGCATCGTAGACGCGGCCCATATTGCCGCCCTGGATGCCGAATACCATGTCGATGCCGGCCTCTTCCAGCACCCGCGCGATGCCTTCGCCCGCCCGCACTTCCTCGCTCAGCATTTTCTCTGTGGTCGCCATGATGCCCTCCCGGTCGTAACGCGAACTCGGCCCGGACCCAGTGCCGCGACCAATGAAGCGTAACGTAAAATGCCGGTGGGGTTGCCGCAACCGGGCGCGGCTGCGGCCGTAACGGAAGCGCTCGCTTAGGCGGCCATCGCGCCGATTGCCGCGGCGACGCGGGCGCAGGCAACGGCCTGCGGGACACGCGGGTTGCGCTGCAGATAGACGATGGTTGCGAGAACGAGCGCCGATTGCGACGAATTTCCGGATTCGAGTTGACTGCGATAGACGCGGTTGGCCGCGCTGATCTCGTCGCTTTGCTCCACCAACTGAATGGTTCCCTTGGCTATGTTCTGGCTCATTCTCTCACCCTCCGAATTCGCTGGTATCACCGGCGCTGGCTCCCAACCAACTCGTTGCCCGTGATGCGATGACAGATTTTTAGGGGACGCAAGTTTCAGGCGAATGTCAGAATCGGAGAGTTTTGTTTCAATTGTTTCAGCCGGTCGAAACAAAAAAGAAGCCGCGCTGCCCGGCGCGGCCTCTCTCAAAGGCGAAAGCTCGCCAAAGTAAGGGGCCGGAAGGGCTCTGGGCCCCTCCGGTCCGTGCCGATTACTCGGCGGCCTGCGGCTTCATGTCCGCCAGATCGATACCCGCCGCCGGGACCGGTGCGGTCATGGCATCGCGGCGGAACGGCTCGCCAAGCTCCTGATTCAGAATGACCTCGATGAAGGTGGTAACGCCGTCCTCCATCTGCGCCTTCACCGCCGCCGCCAAGGCGTCGGTCAGCTCCCGCTGCGACGTCACCTGAACGCCCTTCAGCCCGCAGGCCTCGGCGATCTTGGCGTACTGCACGTCGAGATCGAGTTCCGTGCCGACGAAGTTGTCGTCATACCACAGGGTCGTGTTGCGCTTCTCCGCGCCCCATTGGTAGTTACGGAAGATGATCATGGTGATCGCCGGCCACTCGTCACGGCCGCAGGCCGTCATCTCGTTCATCGAGATGCCGAAGGCGCCATCGCCCGCGAACCCGACAACCGGCGTGTCGGAGCAACCGATCTT
>JAPPPC010000028.1 GCA_028817685.1 Rhodospirillaceae bacterium | reverse complement strand
GGACTAGCCGGATGTGGTCATTTCACCCAGACGCGCACCGACGACCAGCAACAGGTCGGCGTCCTTCACCCGTCCGGCGAGCGCGGCATTCACGCTGGTCCCCAGCTCGCCGACATAGCAGTCACGGTTGTTGTCCGCGATATCCTGGCAGCGGAATGAAGCAGCCACGGGCAGCCCGTTCGCGGTCGCGTACTCGGTGATGTCGGCACAAGCCGACTCGCTCCAGCCGCCACCGCCAACGATGACGAGCGGCCGTTCCGCCGCCGCGATCATCGCCTGCATTGCGTCGATATCCGCGGGATCGACGCCGGGACGCGCCGTCTTGTAGCGGTCCGCATCACCGACATCAGTGAGCTCGCGCAGCATGTCCTCCGGCAATGCCAGCGCGACCGGGCCGGGCCGGCCGGACATGGCGTGATGAAACGCCTTGCTGACCATTTCCGGGATTCGTTCGGCGCGCTCGATCTGACCGACCCACTTGCACAGCGCGCCATAGAACTGCCGGTAGTCGACTTCCTGGAACGCTTCGCGATATTCCTGATCGCGGGCGACCTGCCCGATCAGGATCACCATCGGCGTGGAATCCTGCATCGCCGTGTGCACGCCGATCGACCCGTTACAGGCGCCCGGCGCGCGCGTCACCATGGCGATCCCGGGCTTGCCCGTGAGTTTGCCATAGGCCTCGGCCATGTTGGTGGCGCCCCCCTCCTGGCGGCAGCTGATCACCTTGATCTCATTCGACGCGTCATGCAGCGCATCGATTAAGGCGAGATAGCTTTCGCCGGGGACGCAAAACGCCGTATCGACGTCATGAATTTTCAATTGGTCGGCGAGGACCTGACCGCCTGTGCGCATGGCACCTTCCCTTTCGCAACGATAATGCTTTCGAAAGCGTGAGCTTTATCACGCCCGCACCATTAATGCGACGGACGGGCTCGATTGACAGGATCGAATAAGCGGCCTATCCCGGCTGCCATGGCGGATATCGACCCCAGGACGAATCCTTATCGCGCGGATCTTGCGGCGGAATACCTGCGCGGCACAGTCGACGCGCAGCGGTACGCACCCGCAATTCCAATGGTCGTGACCGCGGGAAGCGCGCCGCTGCGGCGGTCGCCACAACCCACATCACCGCTCGATACCGAACTGCAGTTCGGCGAGCGGGTTGAGGTCTATGAGGACAAGAACGGCTGGTCGTGGCTACAGTCCATGACGGACGGCTATGTCGGCTACGCGCCATCCGCATCGCTCGGCGAAAGACCCGCTGCGGAGACGCACAGCTTGACGGCGCTGCGCAGCTACCTTTTCCCGGAGCCGGACCTGAAGACGGTGCCACGCACCATGCTCAGCATGACCGCGGCCCTGACCGTCCGTGACCAAGCGGGTGATTACTGCGCCCTCGAAGGCGGCGGCTGGATCTACGCCAGACACTTGGCGCCTGCCGGAACCTTCGAAAGCGACCCCGTGGCGGTCGCCCAGCGGTTCCTCGGCACCCCCTATCTTTGGGGCGGCAAGACCAGTGTCGGTCTCGACTGCTCGGCGCTCGTCCAGCTGTCCCTCGCCCGATGCGGCCTTTCAGTACCTCGCGACACCGGAATGCAGGAAACCGTCATCGGCAAGCCGGTCGAATTCTCGGGCGACGAACGCGTTCTGGAACGCGGCGATCTCGTCTACTGGCCGGGCCATGTCGGCATCTGGATCGACGCCGACCGGTTCATTCACGCCAACGCCACCGACATGATGGTCGCCATCGCCCCTTTGCGAGACGTTTCGGCCTATATCGCCGACGCCAACGGCGACGCGGTACGATCGGTCCGGCGGCCGGTCCTGCCCTGACCGCTACGATACGATCTTCCCGCCGTCCCAGCGCCGCATGAGCAGCACGGCGCAAAGGCCACCGGCGAGCGAGAACAGCGTCATGCCGTGAAACGCGCCGCCCCCGAACATTTCGTAGAGATATCCCAGGAACGGTGCGGTCACACCAGCAGCCACGCTGAGCGCGACGGAACCGTGCAAACTTTGCGCGGTTGCCGACAGATGCGCCGGGATGGCGCGCCCGATGAATGCCATGGCCGCCAGATGCGCCGCTCCGAAGGTGAAGGCATGCAGCGTCTGCACGACAAATAGGACCGGTAGGTC
>JAPPPC010000570.1 GCA_028817685.1 Rhodospirillaceae bacterium | reverse complement strand
GGCACTCAAAGTCGAGCGTAACATCACCGTTCGGTGTCTTCTCGCCCACCGATGCGGAAAAATTATCGGCGAAGACAACGCGATCGCCTTCCCGCAACCGGCGACCGGGCTTGGCGAAAGCCAGCCACCGTCCGTCGCCCAGATCCGTATGCAAGGTCACACTGATCGCGACGTCGCCGCGCCGGCCGGACAGCCGAACGGGAATGACCTTGGTTTCATTGACGACCAGCATATCGCCGGGTTGCAAAACAACCGGCAGGTCCAAAACCTGGCGGTCCGAAATCCCATCCTCGACGACCAAAAGTTTCGCGGTATCGCGCGGGCTCGCCGGTTGCTGCGCGATCCGGTCACGGGGCAGCGCGAAATCGAAATCGTCGAGCCGCATCCGCCGCGCCGTCAGTCAGGCGAAACCGCGACAGGCCGGACTCTCGACAGCAATACCCGAAACGGTATCAGCATACAGGCCGCCATGGAAAATTTGGCCACCAGATCGCCCATCGCCAGCGTCGGCCAGGGCACCCCCGTGCCATAAAAGGCGAGCGAAAAAAACAAGGCGGTATCGATGGTGGAAGCGATCGCGGACGATCCCAGCGGCGCCTGCCACCAGGGGCGGTTGCGCAGGCGGTCGAAGATGAACACATCGCTGAGTTGCGCTATGAGGAACGCGGTGCCGGACGCCAGCGCGATCCGAGGCGTCGCCAGCCAAATGGACAGGATCACGGCAAAGGCGAACCCGACATAGACCACGCGCCGCGTCGCCGCAGCGCCGTACCGGCGGTTGGTCAGGTCGGTTACCAGGAACGTTACCGGATAGGTCAACGCTCCCCAGGTCAGCCAATCGCTGATCGGAAACTGAACCGCGTAGTTGGATACCGCAACGATAATCGCCATCGCCGCGATGGGCAGCATTAGCCCCATTAAGACATCTCCGAAACGGTGGCCGGTCGAAAATGCGCAACCGGCTGGCGCGCCGCTTAATTATAGAGGGCGACGCCGACACGCAAGTCCGTTCGCGCGTTCTTCTTACGTTGATCAAAACATGGTTAACGAGCTGCAAATCAAGCGGCTTTTGGGCGAATAATCACGTGCATCGAAATTCGCAACTTTATTGCTCAAACGGCAATTTTCCACGTAGTTACCTGTTTTACTTGGTTAATGTGCGGCGGGTTTGACCAATTCGTTAACGCCGCAACTTGCAATGTTAATCTTTCTGCACTAAGTAGAAGACATGGTTCAGACAGCAGGATTCGACCCTTCTGTTATACCGGCTGGGCCTTCCGAAGGTCGCAGGCAGCCGGAACGGGAACCTGATTCCACACGCGTGACCCCCGTCAACGAAGGCGAAGAGCTTCGGGCCGACCGCCGTCGCGCCGACGCCAATGAGGGGCCTGCCGTCGAGCCGCCGACGCGCGTGGCCTTCACCGCCAAGTTCGGTCCCGATGAAGATGGCTTCCCCTTGCAGATTGCCCGGGGCGACGATGTCGATGCTGCGGAGTCGATTGATTTTCAGGTAATCGCCTCTCGCCGTATCAGCCGGGAAGATCGGGAAGTATTGCTGCGCGCGCAAGAAGAACAAGCTGCCGCCGACGATTCCGCCCGTGAGGCCGCCACTGCAGCCGCCATCGAGCGTGAAGACGCGACAGAGCGTGCGGACGAAGCGGCTCGGCGACGCGAAGAGTCAGCGCAAAGAGTTGACGTGGAAGTCTGACGGACCCGTCTCGTCACCGCCGGTATACACTGGTATCTAATCTAAAATACGAATTCACCATGGGGAGGGAGCGGTATGCGCGTTGCGGTACTGGACGATTATCAGAACGTTTCTCAAACGATAACGGATTGGAGTTCCCTCGACGGCAGAGCCGCCATCGATGTTTTCACGAAACCATTGGGCGATGAGGACGCCGTCGCCGCGGCCCTCGCCGATTACGAAGCGATCGTCTGCATGCGCGAACGGACGCCCTTCCCCGCCAGCCTGATCGCCCGCCTGGAAAATTTAAAGCTGATCATCACCACGGGCATGCGGAACCGCTCCATCGATGGTGATGCGGCGCGCGAGCGGGGCATTACCTTTTGTGGAACACCAGGCCTGGGCGCGCCGGCCGGCGAACTCGCCTGCGCCCTCATCATGGCGCTGATGAAGAACATCCCGGCCGATGACCAGTCGATGCGCAATGGCGAATGGCAACCCAATATCAGCCAAAGTCTTGGCGGCAAGACGCTCTCCTTGTTCGGCCTCGGCAAGCTCGGCGCCTATGTCGCCCGTTTCGGTCTCGCCATGGAGATGGACGTAATCGCCTGGAGCCAAAACCTGACCGACGCGCGGGCCGCCGAGGTCGGTGTCAGGCGCGTCGGTAAGGAAGAAGCGCTGGCCGCTGCCGATGTCCTCTGCGTGCAACTGATCCTCAGCGACCGGTCCCGAGGCCTGATCGGTGCCCCGGAACTCGCTCTGATGAAGCCGACCGCTTTTCTGGTCAACACGTCGCGTGGTCCGATCGTCGACGAAGCCGCACTGATCGATGCCCTGCGCCAAAAGCAAATTGCCGGCGCCGGTCTCGACGTCTACGACGTCGAACCGCTTCCCGTCGATCATCCCTTCAGGTCACTCGAAAACACGATCCTGACGCCGCACACCGGCTATGTCACTGTCGAGAATCTCGCTCACATGTACGATCACGTGGTCCAGGACATTGCCGCTTTCTTGGACGGAGCGCCGGTCCGCGTCCTGAACGCCTAGATTCGAAGTGCGGGAAATTTATCTCCGTTAAGTAGAATTATTGCCCGTTAAACTTGACTCTCGAAACGGCCCTACGCAATAGTGGTAGCACGATATGGTTAATCGCTATTAAAGGAAATGTACCGATAGGGAGTGTAAAATGCTTACACAAGAGTTGCGTGAAAAAGCGGCGCAAACCATTGAGGCGATGAAGAACGCCGAACCCACGGACAAATGCGAGACGGTCATCGCACCTCTCGACCCAACCTATAAGACCAGCGCGACCTACAAGACCGCATCGACCTATAAAACTGCTTCAACTTATAAGACAGCGTCGACGTACAAGACCGCATCGACATACAAGACGACCGCGACTTACGCGACCGCCGCGACCTATAAGACGGAAGCGACCTATAAAACCAAGGCGACCTACAAAACGGTCGCGAACGCTTAGTTCCCCCCCCATAACAACCTCCCAGCCGATAAATTTGCGAGGCCACGGTGCTCACCGATAAAGTTTGGAGCGGCGTGGCCTCTCTTTTAGACAACTATATCGGCGGCATCCGGCCTGACGACACGGCGATAATCGCCTACGCGTCGGATAGCCGCGAGCCGGCCGCCTGGGTGTCGATCGCGCTGGAAGAGCATAAGATCCCCGTCAAGAAAGTCTGGATGGCGCCACTGCGCGACGACGGGTTCGCGGCACGGTTTGCAGCGGCGTTGCCTGCGTCCGACGAATTGCCCGGCCGGCTTGTCGTGCTGACCTTCGAGCGCGAGACCATGTCGCACAACAATCAGCTGCGCGGCATGCTGTCGAATTACGACCCGGCGCGCTATCTCGTCGTTCGGGTGATCAGCGCGGGTCCGGACCTGTTCTCGCAGGCGCTTCTGCCGGTTCCGGATGAGCCGTCAGCCCGCAATACGACCCTTCTCGACCGCTGCATGGCCGTCGACATGCTGCATATCGAAGCGCCCGGCGGGACGTCACTGGACGTTACCTTGGATTCGGACACCTACCGCTGGGTCAGCAATCGCGGCATCCCCCGCGCCGACACCTTCGTGATGCTGCCCGCAGGCGAAGTCGCGACCTACCCGTCGAAAACCGACGGGGTCCTGGTTGCGGATTTCGCTCTCAACATGAACGCGATTACCGATATCGACGTGCGACTGCACGATCATCCGGTAACCGTCCATATCGCGGACAGCAAGGCCACGCGTTTCGAATGCGAAGATGTGGAACTGTTGCGCATCCTCGATCACTGTTTCTCACAGCCCAACGGCACCAATGTCGGCGAGCTCGGCTTCGGCACGAATTTCGGGGTCGAGAACGCGGTGCCGCAGAACTCCCACATCAACGAACGCCGGCCCGGCGTCCATATCGGTTTTGGCCAGCACAATCAGCATGTCAGTGTCGTCGACTATCCGTGCGAGCTGCATGTCGATCTGATCACGCGCGGCGGCAGCATCTGGACGGGCGACAATCCGACGCCCATCGATCTCGAAGCGCTCACGCCCTCGACCAAGCCACACCCGGTCGACTTTCACGACGAGGATATCGACGACGCCGACGATCTCGACTTCGATTGCTGCGGCATCCTGAACCGCGATCAGCTCGCGACGGTGCCGGTTCGCCCCGTCCCGATTGACGAGGCGAACGGCTAGACCACGGTCAGGCGCGGCCGACCAGCTGGTCGGAAATCATCCCCCGCAAGGTATCCTCGAACGCTTCCAGGGTCTGGTCGACATCCTCGTCTGTGTGCGCCATCGAGGTCACGCCGCTCATATGCGACATCAAATCGACGCCGCGTTCGCGCAGCCCGTTGCGCAGCGCAAAGATGATCTCCGGCGAGACGCCGCGGATCTGTTCCGCCCCCAGCTCCGCCACCGACCCATCGACGATCCCGTCGCCGAAATAGACATGGAAGGTCGAGGCTTCGCCATAGACGGCGCCGGCCACCTGATGCTGCTCGATGATCTGACGCATGCCGCTGCGCAGCCGTTCCGCCGCCGCATCGGCCAGACGGTTCGGCTCGCCCGTCTTGACCTGCGTCAGCGCCGCGACGCCGCTGGCCGAAATCAGCGGGCTGCCGTTGAAGGTTCCCTTATGAACGACGCCGGGCTTGCGGCCCTTGTACTCGTTCGTCGGGTCCAGGAGACGCATGATCTCCTCCTTGCCGCCGACCGCGCCGCCCGGCAGACCGCCGGTGACGATCTTGGCCATCGAGGTCAGATCGGGAATGATCTGGTCTCGCGCCTGCAGCCCGCCCGGGCTCCAGCGGAAACCGGTGATCACCTCGTCGAAAATCAGGACGGCGTTGTGCTGGTCGGCGAGCTGCCGCAGCGCGCCCAGGAACCCGTAAGGCAACGGCACGCTGCCATAATTGGCGCCGGATACCTCACAGATGATCGTGCCGATTTCGCTATCCGCCTGCAGCGCTTCGGCGACGCGGGCGGCGTCCGGGGGCACGACAACCGTCGCCTCGATCGTGCCCGGCAGGATGCCGAGCGATGAAGGCTGATCGTAGGGGGCCGCCATACCCAGATCGACGAACTCGTGCCAGCCGTGATAGTGGCCTTCGAAGCGCAGGATCTTGTCCTTGCCGGAATAGGCGCGGGCGATGCGGATCGCCAGCATCGTCGCCTCGGTGCCGGAGCCGACGAAGCGCACCCGCTCGGCGCAGGGGATCAGACTCTGGATCAGTTCCGCCCAATCGACTTCCAGCGGATGGCTGTCGGCGAAGAAGGTGCCTTTCGAGGCCTGCTCGGTCAGCGCCTTGACCACGTCCGGATGCGCGTGACCCAACAGCAACGAGGCACTGCCCATCGCGTAGTCGATATATTCCTTGCCGTCGACCTCCCATTTCCGGGAGCCTTGCGCCCGGTCGACATATTTCGGGTAAGGCGCCACGTAGCGGCTCTGATGCGACACGCCGCCGGCGAGGCTGCCCCGCGCGCGATCGTAGAAGTCTTCGGATGATACGGCCATGCCGCTCCCTCCCCTTTGCCGGTGAACTCACGAATAAGAGTAGAGCATAGCGCGCGAGAATTGCGAGTAGCTTCTTCCCTCGCACGGCCAAAAGCCGCAACATGGGACCAACGCACCACGAACACACAGGAAAGCCATCACCATGATTCCACTGATCGGTTACGCCGACCGGCTCTCGCTGCGGCCGGGCGAGACCATAAACTTCAAAGTCTCGTGCAGTGGCCCGGATCCTTACGAGGCGCGGCTCGTCCGCATCATCTGCGGCGACCCCAACCCGGATGGACCTGGTATCAAGGAAGAAGAGATCGCCGCGGATTTCGCGGGGTCCTATCCCGCCCGGCCGCAAGCGGCCGTGCAGGGTTCCTACGCGACAGTCGATTTGGGCGGTAGAGCGGTCGACAGTTTCACGCTGGCCGCCACGATCTGGCCGACACGACCGGACAAAGCCGATCAGGGCGTCATCAGCCTGCCGGGCGCCAGCGGCACCCTCGCGATCGGCCCCAGCGGTGCGGAGGTGCGGGTCGGCGATGCCGCTCCCCTTTCCGTCGGCAAAGCGTTGCGGGAGCGCGCCTGGTACCGGGTCTGGGCGTCCTACGATTCCAGTACTGGTGCGATCGCCGTCGGACAGGAACCGCTTGGTCCGCCGACATTGGTGGACGACGCCGGCAGCCAAACCGGCAGCGCAACGGGAAGCGGCACTCATGGAGGTAACGCCCCGCTGCTGATCGGCGCCATCGGCGGCACGCCGGTCGGCGGAAATTTCAATGGCAAAATAGAAGCGCCCGCGCTTTATGACGCGGCGCTGTCGCCCGACGCCCAGGCCGGCGCGACCCCGGTTGCCGCCTGGGACTTCTCCAAGGACATGTCATCCTTCCGCATCAGCGATACCGGCGCGAACGGGCTGCTCGGGACGCTGGTCAATGCGCCGGCCCGCGCGATGACCGGCTCGAACTGGACCGGCGAAGAGCGGAACTGGACCCACGCGCCGGAGACCTACGGCGCCATCCACTTCCATGAGGACGACGTCGCGGACTGCGACTGGGAGACCGATTTCAGCTTCATCGTGCCGGACGGACTGCGCAGCGGCGCCTATGCCGCCCGCCTCACCTGCGGCGATCATTGGGAAGCGATCCCCTTCTTCGTCTGCCCGCCGAAGGGCACCCAGACCGCCGATCTCTGCGTGCTGATTTCAACCTTCACGTACACGATCTACGGCAATCAAGCGCGGGTCGATTTCGGGGAGGACTGGAAACAGCGTGCCGCCGACTGGGGCGCGTTTCCCTGGAACCCGATGGAGCATCGCGAGTTCGGCCTGTCCACCTACAACCATCACACCGACGGATCGGGCATCTGCCATGCCAGCTGGCACCGGCCGATGTTCAACGTCCGGCCGGGCTACTTCCC
Organism: Rhodospirillaceae bacterium; assembly: GCA_028817685.1. GTDB lineage: Bacteria > Pseudomonadota > Alphaproteobacteria > UBA8366. Next base: position 2,174 of record JAPPPC010000570.1, on the reverse strand, counting down.
GATCACCGACAAGCGCGGCTCGGGGCTGCGCCACATGCCCGCCGACACCCATCTCACCGACTGGCTGGAGGAGAAGGGCATCGCCTATGACATGGTCACCGACTGGGAGCTGCACCATGAGGGCGCCGAGCTCCTGAAACCCTACAAGGCCGTCGTCACCGGCAGCCATCCGGAATACCACACCGCGGAAACCCTGGACGCCCTCACCGGCTATCGGGACAGTGGCGGCCATTTCGCCTATCTCGGCGGCAACGGGTTCTATTGGCGCGTCGCGCTCCACCCCGAACTGGACGGCCTGATCGAAGTGCGCCGTGCCGAGGACGGTATCCGCGCCTGGGCAGCAGAGCCCGGCGAGTACTACCAGGCCTTCGACGGGCAATATGGCGGAATCTGGCGGCGCAACAACCGGCCGCCGCAGATGCTCGCCGGCGTCGGCTTCAGCGCGCAGGGCCTGTTCGAGGGCACCTATTACAAACGTGCGCCGGGCGCCGACGACCCGCGGACAAGCTGGATCTTCGAGGGCGTGCCGGACGAGATCATCGGCGATTTCGGCCTGTCGGGTGGCGGCGCGGCCGGGTTCGAACTGGACCGCGCGGACCGCAGTCTGGGCACGCCGGAGAACGCGGTCGTCCTCGCCGTCTCGGAGAACCCACCGAACCACTTCGTGCTGGTGCCGGAGGAGTGGCTGACCCACGTGACGACCATTCCCGGCGGCACCCATGACGAGCTGACGCGGGCCGACATGCTCTATTTCGACTGTCCCGGCGGCGGGTCGGTATTCTCCACCGGCTCGATCACCTTCTGCGGTTCACTGTCGCACGACAATTACGACAACAATGTCTCGAGAATCCTGGAGAACGTCCTCAACCGGTTCCTGAGTTAGGGACTTGCTGCGATATTTCAGAATTCGCCACCGTCCACCCCCATCCCATCCTTCCCCCCTCAAGGGGGAAGGGACTAGAGCTTGACCGTCTACAGCCACCTCCTCCCCCTTGAGGGGGGAGGCTAAATTGCCCCTACATGCCATTTTAGGGTGGGGGTGGACGGCGGCACCGAGAAATTATCCCTGAAGGAAAAACTTCGATGAGCAAAACAGTCGACTATTTCTACACGCACTCCTCGCCCTGGACCTATCTCGGGTCAGTACGGTTTCACGACATCGCCAAGGCCGCCGGGGCGACGATCAACTACCGGCCCTGCGATCTGGGCCAGATTTTCCCTCAGTCGGGTGGGCTGCCGCTGCCGAAGCGCGCCCCGCAGCGGCAGCGTTACCGGATGTTCGAACTGAAGCGCTGGCGCGATCATCTGGGCGTGGAGATCACGCTCCAACCCGCCTTCTTCCCCGCAGACGGGTCGACCGCGGACCGGATGGTGATCGCCGCCGACACGCAGGGCCTCGACGCCGGATGCCTGTCCAATGCGATCCTGCGCGGCATTTGGGTCGAAGAGAAGAACATCGCCGACGGCGACACGCTGATCGGAATCGCCAACGCGCAGGATATGGACGGTGCCGCCCTGCTGGACGCCGCGCGGTCCGACGAGATCGGCGCGGTCTACGACACCTATACACAGGAAGGCATGGAACGCCACGTCTTCGGTGCGCCGACCTATATCTACAAGGATGAGCCCTTCTGGGGGCAGGACCGGCTGGACTTTGTCGAGCGAGCGCTACAAACGTGAGAGCCGGTCGACGACAAGCGTGTAGAAGCCGTCGGAGTCGGTGCGGTCCATGACAGTCGCGTTCGGTTCCTTACCGGTCACGCCCCACCAATCGGCGACCGTCTGACCAATGGTTAGCGGCGAACCCGTTTCCACGGATAAATGCACCTGCTTGCCGCGGAACAGATCCGGCTGCAGCAGCCAGGCGATCACGCAGGGGTCGTGCAAGGGGCCGCCGCGTTCGCCGTACCGATCCGGATCGTTCCGGTCGTAGAAGGTAAGCATGCCGGTTACCGCTTCCGAGACCGGCGAGCCGATCCACGTGATCGCATCGAGCCGCGCGGGCGTGGTTATCACCCGATGGGTCACATCGAGGCCGAACATAACCAGCGGCGGCCCGGCTTCCATCACCACCTGCGCCGCATGCGGGTCGGTCGCAATGTTGAACTCCGCCGCCGGCGTACGGTTGCCGGGGCCCAGCGCGGCGCCGCCCATGAAGACGATCTCTTTGATAT
>JAPPPC010000883.1 GCA_028817685.1 Rhodospirillaceae bacterium | reverse complement strand
TCGCGCTCGTCGGCCTGCTGCGCGGCTTCAGCTATGGCCAGCGGCTCTGCTGGACCTCGAACGACATCCGGATCCTTTTCGCCCTCGGTACCGTGTGCTGCGTCGGTTTCATCTATCGCCAGATTACGATCGCCGAGCCGCTGGTAAACCTGAAGCTGTTCACAAATATGCAGTTCACGGCCGCGGCGCTGATCGCCTTCTTTACGGAATGCGCCTTCCTGTCCTCGACCATTATGCTGCCGCTGTTCGTGCAGCAGATTCAGGGCTTCACGCCGCTCTATTCTGGATTACTGCTGGTGCCGTCGGGTTTGCTGATGCTGGTACTGTTCCCGCTGTCGGGGCGGCTCGGCGATATATTACCGGCGCAGTATCTGGTTTATGCGGGGCTGCTATCCTACTCGTTCTCCTTCGCGTTGATGGCGACCATGGACGTCAATACGCCGTTCTGGACGGTTGTCATCTTCACATTGTTCATGCGCGCCGGCTCGGCCTTCACGCGGCCCGTGACCAACGCGACCGCGCTCAGTTCCTTGCCCAAGGATCAAATTCATCAGGGGTCGAGTTCGCTCAATTTCACCCGCAAACTCGGCGGCGCGGTCGGCGCGAACGCGGTCATCGTCTTTCTGGAACTGCGCATTCCGTTCCATGGCGATGCCTTCGTGTCCTTGCAGACCAGTGTTAACCAGACCAGCCGCGAGTTGCGTGATGCGATCGTACGATTGTTCACCGAGGCCGGCGTGCCGGAGGTCGCGCGCGAACCCGCCGCACTGCAGTTCATGGGAGACGTGATCCTGGCTCAGGCCAGCACAAGGGGATTTCAGGACGCCTTCACGATCCTCGCCATCATGGCCTTTCTGGCGATCATCCCGGCGATGTATATGGCGCGGCTGATGAAAAAACCGGCACCGCCGGCAAAAGTGGCCAAGGCGGCGGCCTAGGACGGCAGGGGCCGAGATCTTATAGTGATCCCGAAGGGCACAGGGAGAGGACGATTATGAAATTCGGGCTGCGATACTGTAATGCGGGGCGCTATGTCTATCCGGCGAACGCGGTCGAGCTGGTGCAGGCAGGCGAAGCGGCCGGCTTCGAATCGGCCTGGACGGTCGACCACGTGGTCGTGCCGGAAGGCTATGAGTCCGCCTATCCCTATTCCGATGACGGTAAGATGGCGGGCGGCAAGAACGACATGCCGATACCGGATCCGCTGATCTGGATGGCGTACGTTGCGGCGGCAACATCGAAGATCAATCTGGCGACCGGCATTCTGATCATCCCGCAGCGCAACCCGGTGGTCGCGGCGAAGCAGATTGCAACCCTGGACCTGCTTTCCGGCGGGCGGACATTGCTGGGTATCGGCGTTGGCTGGCTGGAGGAAGAGTTCAACGCTATCGGCGTACCGTTTGGCGATCGCGGGCAGCGGACCGACGAATATATCTACGCGATGCAAGAGCTGTGGGCGACCGATCGCTCGACCTATGAGAGCGATTTCATCAAGTTCACGGATGTGCACAGTCAGCCCAAACCGGTCAACCGGTCGATCCCGATCATTGTCGGCGGTCACTCCAAGGCAGCAGCGCGGCGCGCCGGCCGACTTGGCGACGGCTTCTTTCCCGCGCGCGGCGCATCGCCGGAACTGATCGACCTGGTGCGCCGGACGGCGGAGGAGCATGGCCGCGACCCAAACGCGATTGAGATCACCGCAAGCCTACCGGAAGATCTCGATATGATCCCGGAACTGGCCGCCAGCGGGGTGACTCGTCTACTGGTGCCGGTGCTACCGATGTTCGGTGTCGCGGGGATTATCAACAGCGTCGATGAGGTGGCGCGCTGGGCTGACATCATCGACAAGTACCGGAATATTTAGACTGATGTGGGAACAATCGCCTGATATCGAATGGATCGCGCCCTATGAAGGGTTCGCCTACCGCCCGCAGACAACAATGGTACCGCGCGCCGAACAGGAACGGGCCCTGTCTGTATGTGGGATCGACCCCGCGGATTTCGGCGATGTCGCCGACCCGTCCTTCTTCATCGGGATTGCCATCCACGCCGGCGTGGAAAGCGGCATCACCGCGGACGGAAACGTCAATATGGTGCAGCATTTGGTGCAGCATCGGCCGCTGAAAGTCGACACAGACAT